>DAOWAK010000182.1 GCA_030634605.1 Sedimentisphaerales bacterium | reverse complement strand
TTTCCTGCCTGCAATTGCATCCGCATGGTATTATCGTTTGCGATGATGCTGCCACCGCGGAAATGAAGGTTGCAACCGCTAACTACTTCAAAGACATCGAAAAAGCAAACCTTGATCCGAAGGCAATTTTAGCTTAATAGACACAATGAGTATAAATCGAGGATCGGTTTTGGTTTTGAAAAATAGCATTTCGGTAATTCGATATTGTTTCGGATTTCGGGTTTAGTGCTTAGGATTTGCAATTTAACTGGGAGCGTAAATATGTCTGATGTGGAAGCAAGAGTAAAAAAAGTGACAGCCGATACCCTCAAAGTGGATCTGGCCCGCGTGGTCGATGATGCTCGTTTTATCGAAGACCTCGGCGCCGAATCCATCCAGAGCATCGAGCTGATCGCTTCTTTTGAAGAAGAATTCGATATCGAGATGGATGAAGAAGCTGCTGTCGGCGTCAAAAACGTCGGCCTGGCGGTTAAATTTATCCAGGATGTGATTGACAACCAGTAAAGCTATGGTAACCCCAAAAAAATGCGTTAAATACAGTGATATTTAACCCTTTGCTCTTTCGAACACTTATTTTGTTAGAGCTAAAAATTACGGTTGTAACGATTATGTCAATTGTGCGGGGCTGGTACGCTTTTACCAAAGTTTGTGTCAGCCCCGTCTTTTTTTTTGCCTGCTAAAAACATAAAAATATACAAATTTTGCACCCACGTAAGTGTAGTAACAAAAGGCACTTACGCTAGCATTAGGTAAAAATAAGGATTTATCGTTTTTTTCTGGGACAAATCAGCCTCACTGGCAACTATATAAATGAGTCCGGAAGGACTCGAAAAGTTAATATCGCGCCTCACGCCCCAAACGTTGAGAGGTCCTCGCAGATCCCGAACAGAGTCTGTGAGGGGTCCTTGATGCAGGGGCTTTTTTTTGCGCGCATCCGCAAGGCCATGTAGAAGGAGATGCTGTTCTCCGACAACACACCCCGATCGTCATCCACATGCAACAAAAACACCGGCGGCGTCTTTTCGGTGGGGTGGATTATTCGAAGGTCAGTTCGAAGCTGAAGACGCCCTCGCTGAGGTTGGCATTGACATTGCAGGAGGCTTTGTTGAGTACAGCCTGCATGGCTTTGTTTTCGCGGAGGACCTCGGCGGTGAATCCGGCGATGCCGTTGCGGCGGGCGATGGTGGAGAGGTGTTTGAGCATGAATTTTCCGATGCCGCGGTTCTGCCAGGCGTCCCGGACGACAAAAGCGACTTCGGCCCGGTTGGTTTGTTCGTTGAGGTAGTAGCGACCGACGGCGACGATTTCTTCACCGTGAGCTTCGGGAAGAGTGCCGACGACGGCAACATCGTGGCGGTGATCGATGTAAACGAAGTCCTGGATTTGTTTCTGGGGGAGACACTTGAGGTGGGAAGCGTAGCGGTAATAGATTGTCTGCTTGGAGAGGTGATAGAAGAGGTCTTTGACCTTTGGTTCGTCGGTGGGGCGAATGGTGCGGAAGTTTAGTTGGGTGCCGTTGGAGAGCAGGTAAGAGGTTTTTAGTTCTTCGGGGGGCAGCAGTTTGATATTTCCTTCGACGTCGGCGAGTTCGGAGCGGACGTATTTGGCTTCGATGGCTTGTTTGAGCAGTTTTTCGCGGTAGTCGGGGTGGGCGATGGAGATGAGCGCCATGACGCGTTCCTGGACGCTTTTGCCGTGGAGGTAGGCGACGCCGTATTCGGTGACGACGTAATGGACGTCGCCGCGGGTGGTTACGACACCGGCGCCGGGGCTGAGCTGGCAGACGATGCGGGAGATGGAGCCTTTTTGGGCGGTGGAAGGCATGGCGATGATGGCTTTTCCGCCTTCGGAGCGGGCGGCACCGCGGTTAAAATCGACCTGGCCGCCGATGCCGGAGAAAAATTTGTTGCCGATTGAATCGGCGCAGATTTGGCCGGTGAGGTCAACTTCCAGAGCGACGTTGACGGCGACCATTTTGTTCTGTTGGGAAATGACGAAGGGGTCGTTGACGTATTCGGTGGGGCGGAAAGAGAATTTGTCGTTGTTATCGACGTAATCGTACAATTTTTTGGTGCCGAGGCAGAAACTGGCGACAATTTTGTTGCGGTCGAGGGATTTGCGACTGCCGGTGATGACGCCGGATTCGATGAGGTCGATGATAGCGTCGGTGAACATTTCGGTGTGGATGCCGAGGTCTTTTTTGGTATTGAGGAATTCCATGACGGCCTGGGGGATGCGTCCGATGCCGAGTTCGACGGTGGAGCCGTTCTCGATCAGGGAAGCGATGTTTTCGCCGATGTGGCGGGTAACGTCGGTGGTTTTTGTGGGATGGATTTCCAGGAGGGGTTCATCGACGGGGACGAGATAATCCATATCGTGGACGTGGAGGAAACAATCGCCGAGGGTGCGGGGCATTTGGGGGTTGATCTGGGCGATGACGAGGCTGGCATTTTCGGCGGCGCTTTTGACGATGTCAACGGAGATGCCGAGCGAACACATGCCTCGTTCGTCGGGGGGGCTAACCTGTATAAAAACGGCGTCGAGGGGCAATTGCCCGGAATGGAACAGACGGGGAATGTCGGAGAGGAAGATGGGGGTGTAATCGCCGAAGCCTTCCTGGATGATGTCGCGGACGTTCTGGGCGATGAAGAAGCTATTTACGCGGAAGTTGTCGTAAAGCTGTTTCTGGGCGTAGGGAGCTTCGCCAAAAGTGAGCAGGTGAATGATTTCGGTGTCAACGAGTTCGCCGGCGCGGTCGGTGAGGGCTTGGACCAGCTGGAGCGGTTCGGCGCAACCGGTGCCGATGAAAATTCGGTGTCCGGGTTTGATGTGGGAGACGGCTTGCTGGGCGGAGCAGACCATGGAGCTGTAGGTTTGCTGCCAGTTGGTATCGTAATTATTATTTTCGCTCATGCTAAGTCACCTTTTTTTATAAGTTATCCCCCTCCTGGCGGAAGGGGGCTTTTTGCAATTTACCAGTACTAAGTTTGCTGAAGCGTGATGCGGGCATCGGCGGCGACGGCGTCGGTGCCGACGGGTCCGACGATGAAGGGGTTGATGTCCATTTCGATGATCTGGGGAAAATCACTGACCAGCTGGCTGAGTCTCTGGATGCCCTCGGCGATGCCTTCGATGTCAACTCCGGACTGGCCGCGGACGCCGGTGAGCAGTTTGTAGGATTTTGTGGTTTTTAACATTTCGAGAGCTTCACCGGCGGTGACGGGTGCGAGGTAGAAAGTTACGTCTTTCATGATCTCGACGAAGATGCCGCCCAGTCCGAACATCAGCATGGGTCCGAACTGAGGGTCGCGGGTCATGCCGATGATGACTTCGCGGCCCTGGGCACACATTTTTTCGACGTAAACGCCGTCGATTTTTGCTTCGGGCATTTTCTGGCTGATTCGTAGCATCATTAAATCGTAGCCGTCGCGGAGGGCAAAGCGATTGACGAGGTTGAGCTTGACGCCGCCCATGTCGGATTTGTGGAGGATGTCGGGCGAGACGATCTTTATGGCGACGGGGTAGCCGATGCGTTCGGCGATATCGATGGCTTCGTCGGAGCTGGTGGCCATGGCGCCGGGTGGTACGTCGAAATTGTAGGCACGGAGGATTTCCTTGGCTTTTACTTCGTTGACCTGGAATTGTTCGGCACGAATGTGTCGGGCGATGATTCGTTCGACGCGGCGTCGGTTGACGGGGAAACGGGTGACGACACGAGCGGGACGTCGTCGCCATTTGGCATAATCAGCCATGGCTTTGAGAGCGGCGACGGCACGTTCGGGTGAGGGGTAATCGGGCAGGCTGGAAGCGACGAGTTCTTTACGTCCGGGCATTACGTCTTCGCCGCCCATGAAGGAGACGAGGACGGGTTTTTCGCCGCGAAGGTTTTTGGCGACGGCGCGGGCGGTTTCGGCAGGGTCGGTCATGGCCTGGGGGGTGAGGATGAGGACGATGGCGTGAATGTTGTCATCGTCCTGAGCGGCGTTGAGGGCAGCTACGTAGCGGTCCGGGGGGGCGTCGCCGAGTACGTCGATGGGATTACCGACGCTGGCGGCAGGGGGGAGTTTGGCTTCCAGGTCGGCGGCGATTTGTTCGGAAAGGCTGACGACCTGCAAACCGCTGTTTTCGATGGCATC
>DAOWAK010000258.1 GCA_030634605.1 Sedimentisphaerales bacterium | reverse complement strand
TTCGGTTCGGCAGGGCCTTTTTGGCCAAGCGGACGACAATTTTAAGCCGGTTCGATGAACTTTACGAAAGCACATTTTATTAAAAACCGTCCTAAAGACCCTGCTGGAGTGCAATTAACGAAACGTAAAACTGCGAAAGTTAACAATTACTTATGCAGTTTTATTTTCGAGCGGCCTGTTGTTGTTTTTGTTCGCGGCGCAGGTCTATAATTTCCTGAGCGATCCGGGTCGGCACCCGAGCGTACCTCGACATTTCCATGCTGAACGTTGCCATTCCCTTGCTGAGGCCGCGGACAGCGGTGGCGTAGCCGAACATCTTGGCCAGCGGAACTTCGGCCCGTACCACGACGTGATTTTCGCGTTTTTCGGTTTCGAGGATAATTCCGCGTCGGGAATTGATATCGCCCACGACCGGTCCCTGATACTCCTGAGGGGTTTCGACTTCAACCATCATGACCGGCTCCAGCAGGCAGGGGTTGGTTTTTTTGAATCCGTCGATGAATGCGTCTCTGCCCGCGGTTCTAAATGCCATCTCGCTGGAATCGACACTGTGGTAGGAACCATCGTCGAGACAGACTTTGCAGCCGACGATTTCGTAGCCGGCCAGGGGGCCTTCCTTCATGGCAGCCAGGACACCTTTGTTTACCGCGGGGATATATTCGCTGGGGATTTTTCCACCGGTTACATTGTCTTCGAATTCATAAGGTGCTTCGGCATCATTGCCCAGCGGCAGCACTCTGCCAACGACATGGGCGAATTGGCCGGAGCCGCCGGTTTGTTTTTTGTGACGGTGGTTGAATTTCGCTTCAATGGTCGGTGATTCACGATAGCTGACGTTGGGAGCTCCCATGGTGACCTCAGCTTTGAACTCGCGCCGCATCCGCTCAACGTAAACGTCCAGATGCAGTTCACCCATTCTGGCGATGATGGGTTGAGATGTTTCCGGGTCGGACGACACCCGGGAGGGCGCGTCTTCCTTAACACATCTGCTTAGTGCCTTAGCCATGCGTTCCTGATCGGCGGAACTGGCCGGGGTGATGGCCAGGCTGATTACCGGATCAGCGATAAAAATGCTTTCCAGCGAATAGTTGATACCTTCGCCGCAAATTGTATCCCCGCTGGCACAATCAACCGCCAGCAAAGCAATGATATCACCTGGACCGGCTTCGGCAACTTCTTCCCGGTCATTGGCGTGCATGCGGACAATGCGTCCGATACGCATGATTCGGTTGGTGCGGGCGTTACGATAGGCCATGCCGCGTACGAGCTTGCCCTGATAAATGCGGATGAAACTTAACTGACCGAACGACTCGTCAGTAACTTTAAAGACCATCGTTACCAGCGGGGCTTCCGGGTCGCAATTCAGCGGAGTTTCAGCACCTTCGTTGTCATGGTCGAGGGCGAAACTGGTTCGGTCCAGCGGGCTGGGCAGGAAATCGCAAATCGCGTCCATCAAAGGCTGGACCCCTTTGTTTTTGAAAGCCGATCCCATCATCATAGGCACAATGTCACGGTTGATGGTTGCCTCACGGATGGTCTGGCAAATCATTTCCTCTTCGATCGGTTTATCTTCCAGCAGCTGTTCGATCATTTCGTCGTTGAACATGCTCAGGTCGTCGAGCATTTCCTGCCGGGCTTGTTGGGCGGCTTCGATGTATTCCGCAGGGATATCGCCGCGAACAACGGTTTCGCCGCTGTTACCGTCAAATGTAACAGCTTCCATAGTGATCAGGTCGATAACACCCTGGAAATTTTCGCCGGCTCCCATATTCAACTGGATCGGGACCACATTTAGCCCCAGCTTTTCTCCCAGGTCGCGACGCACTCTTTCCGGATCGGCCCCGACGCGGTCCATCTTGTTAACGAACGCGATGCGCGGCACCCGATATCGATTCATCTGCCGATCAACCGTAACCGACTGACTCTGCACGCCACCCACCGAACAAAGCACCATGATTGCTCCATCCAGCACCCTTAGCGAGCGTTCCACCTCAATGGTAAAATCCACGTGGCCGGGGGTGTCGATCAGGTTTATATTTTTGTCTTTCCATTCAACCTGGGTAGCAGCCGAGGTTATGGTAATCCCTCTTTCCCGCTCCAGTTCCATGAAATCCATGGTTGCCCCGCCGTTATTGCCGTGCACCTCCTGCATACGATGAATTCGGCCGGCATAAAACAAAATCCGCTCACTTAGCGTTGTTTTACCGGAGTCAATATGTGCCGAGATACCAATGTTTCTAGTTTTGCTGATTGTCTTCATTTTTCCTTCTGTCAATTCTTGAAAAAACCGGGCAGAAATACCATAAACTTTTTCATATCAAGTTGTTATGGAAGGCCCTGCCGGAGCCTTGATACCCTTTGGGTACCGTCATTTTAATAAAAACTATTTATTCTGGTCCCTCTCGGCTCTGTCCGAGGGGAACCATCCTCTTAACGTTCAGTTAGTGATTCACCCGTTTTAGGTGGCGATACACCGTTTTTGCCGTGATTTACCGGGATACGGTAGGGCACTTCCCCCTCCCGGAATGCGGGAATTTCTCATGATATCACATTATCGGTCAGGAAATCAAGTGAAATCACTAGATTATCTGGAAATTTCTCCCCCGACCACCTTTTGCTGCCGGTTGATCCATGATTGCCCAACTATCACGTTATCACGTTGGGGCTCTTAGGAGTTCGATTATCAAAGGAACCCCTGGAAATTAATGGGAACCTCTAAAAATCGATTTTTTGCTTATCAAGACGTCGATTGCAACGACTCAGCATGGGCTAAAGCCCATCCTACAGGAATTATTAGAGGTACCCTATTTAAGTAAATTTTTGCAAAGCATCAAAAATTATCCCGGTTTCTGTGGAATTCAAAAAAAACTATGTGGCAGCATTTTTTCTGTAAGCAAAGGGGGCGGTCAGCGACTACTTTACTGGTGAGTTATACCCAATGGGTATTATAGAGTGCCTGGCAGCCCAATAGAGTGGGGGCTGGATCAGGGCTGTGAGATCCTCGATCGGGTCGAGGACAAGCTTAGACTTACAAATTGAGCAACATGGCATTTT
>DAOWAK010000087.1 GCA_030634605.1 Sedimentisphaerales bacterium | reverse complement strand
TCAGGGCCAGATATTCCATCGCTTCTCCGGTCAGGGTTACTTTATATTCCCCCAGCCCGCGCTCTTTATCCGCCGCCGCCCTCTTCAAAAGCCCCGCAACATCCCCCAGGCTCAAAGGCTTAAACTCAAATATCGTGCTCCGCGAAACCAAGGCGGAATTCACCGAGAAAAACGGATTTTCCGTTGTCGCCCCGATCAGAATTACCGTGCCGTGCTCGACATCGTTGAGCAAAACATCCTGTTGCGACTTACTAAAACGATGAATCTCATCCAAAAACAGCACGGTCTTTTCCTGCCCGGTTGCCAGGCGGTCCTGGGCGGCAGCGAGAATCTTACGAATTTGCGCCACCCCGACGGTTGCCGCGTTGGCGGGGACAAATTCCGCCGAACCCAGCCGGGCAATCACATGCGCCAGAGCGGTCTTGCCGGTCCCCGGCGGTCCGTAAAATATCAAGCTGGTCAACCGGTTTGCCTTGAGCATCCGCCACAACAGTTTGCCGGGACCGATAAAATCCCGCTGTCCGACAAACTCTTCCAGATTCCGCGGACGCATCCTGACCGCCAACGGTTTTGCCGACCATAAATTTCGCTGTTCTGTTTCCGCAAACAAATCCATAACAACCCCTTGTACCATTTTAACTGCTAAAAAACAACTGCCCCGCCCATCGGTCTGTCCATGAAAAAACCGCTTTTCAGAATATTTGAGCGGTTTCTGGTTTGCAAAAGTCGGATTTCCCTGAACAGGGCGAACTTCCCCGTCGATATTACGTAAATCAAGAGTTCGTAAGCAGCCTAAAATTTAATGAAGGGAAAAATCAATGTGTGGCATAGTCGCTTACCTGGGCGATAAAAACGCTCAACCGGTACTGATAGAGGGGATTAAAAGGCTGGAATACCGTGGTTACGATTCGTCCGGGATCGCGGTCATGGATGGCGATAACCTGCAACTGGCCCGATCGGTCGGCAGAATATCGGTCCTCGAGGACATCCTCAAAGAAAAACCCACCACTGGCCACCTGGGCATCGCCCACACCCGCTGGGCCACTCACGGCGCAGCCACGACCGAGAATGCCCATCCGCACCTCGATCACACCGGCAAAATCGCTATTGTTCACAACGGTATTGTCGAAAACTTCTCCACCCTGAAAAAGTGGCTGACCGTTTCAGGTTATTCGTTCAGCAGCCAGACCGATTCCGAAGTAATCGCCAACCTGATCAGCTATTTTTACCACGAAGATTCTTACGCAGATAGCGGCACCGAATCCGACAGCTCAAGCAATACCGGTGATAGCAGCAATAATGCCGATAGTTCCGAAACGCTGACCGCTCCTAAAGGACATCCAAGTCGGCTGGAACAGGCGGTGCGCCTGGCTCTTGCCAAAATCGTTGGCACTTATGGCCTGGCAATCATCTGCAGCGAGCATCCCGATCTGCTCATCACAGCCCGTCGGGGCAGTCCGCTGATTCTCGGTTTGGCTGAGAACCAGTTTATCGTTGCTTCCGATGCCGCTGCTATTGTCGAACACACGTCCCGGGCAATTTATCTCGGCGATAATGAAATGGCAATCATCACCCCCGATGGCTACCGGACCACAACGGTCGATAACATTCCCGTTACTGCCCGCGTCGAACAAATTGAATATTCACTCGAAGAAATCGAACTGGCCGGCTTTGACCACTACATGGCCAAGGAAATTTTCGAACAGCCCCAGACCCTGGCGGCCTGTTTTTCCGGCAGACTTGATACTGCCGAAGGGAAAATCCACCTGGGCGGTATCGAATCTCACCGCCGCGAACTTATCCGTGCCCGCCGAATCAGTATTGCTGCTTGCGGAACCGCCTGGCACGCCGGACTCGTTGGCGAGTACATCTTCGAACAACTTACCCAGATTCCCACCGAAGTCGATTACGCCTCCGAATTCCGCTACCGCAATCCCATAATCGAAGACTCCACCGCCCAGATCGTCATCAGCCAGTCCGGCGAAACCTCCGACACTCTGGCTGCCCTGCGCGAAGCCAAGGACCGCGGCGCCCTGACCCTGGGTATCGTCAATTCCGTCGGCTCCACCATTGCCCGCGAAACCGACGCCGGTATCTATCTGCACGTCGGTCCCGAAATCGGTGTTGCTTCCACCAAAGCCTTCACCGGTCAACTGGCGGTGCTTACCATGCTCGCTTTGCACCTGGCCCGGCGGCGGCGCATGTCCCAGCAAAACCTCGAACAATACATTCATGCCCTCAAACGCATACCCGAACAGATCGAATCTATCCTCGCCCAGAGCGATCACATCCGGTCTGTTGCTCAGCAGTACTGCTCCCGCGAAAACTGGCTTTTCCTCGGCCGGGGCTATCAGTTCCCCGTTGCTCTGGAAGGCGCCCTCAAACTCAAGGAAATTTCCTACATCCACGCCGAAGGCCTGCCCGCTGCGGAGATGAAGCACGGTCCCATCGCCCTCATTACGCCCGAAATGCCCGTGGTCTTTATCGCCCCCCGTTGCAGTCAATACGAAAAAGCTCTCAACAACGTCGAGGAAGTAAAAGCCCGCGGCGGCATAATCATCGCCGTTGCCACCGAAGGCGACCAGACCATTGGCCAACTGGCTGATCACGTCTTCACCGTCCCCGAAACCTTCGAGGAACTCCAGCCTCTGCTGACGGTAATTCCTTTGCAGTTACTGGCTTACCACGCAGCGGTCCTGCGCGGCCACGACGTGGACAAGCCCCGCAATCTTGCGAAAAGTGTTACCGTTGAATAATACTTCAACATCCGCTATAATGATTTTCGAAAAATCGCTCTAGCTGAATCGCTTTAGCTGATTTGGATATTTCATTTTAGTCGGCCTGGTCCAGTCCTGTTACGCCGGACCGAATCCGTTTAAAAAACCCGGTAAACCGAGCCCGTTCCTATGTTTTCGCGTTCTAAGAAAAAAACATCACCTGCTGCCCCCGATTCTTCCGGGAATCCCCCTACTCAGACCGATTTCCGCCGAATCGACGAAATCGAAAAAACCCGCCGCGACCTCATGCTGGCGGCTCTGGAGTCCTTCGGTAACGCACCGACCGCACCAAAAAAATCCTTTGATTCAGGCCTGGCCGATCCTGAATCCGCGGAAATTTCACCGGCTGATCTCCAAAATGATCCAGATTACGTCCGCTCCACCGAAGATAACACTGGCAGCGAAGACCGAGAACTTGAAAGGCAATTGCTCCTGGACGAGGACCAACCCGCGCCGCGCGAAATCCAAAATACTGATCCTCAGTCCACCGGTGTCGGACCCTCAGCAGCACAAAACGATCAGTCCCATTTCGATCTTGCTAATCAAATTCATGCCGCCGGACAGATAGAAAAAAAGGAAAAACCATTACAGTCGATAAAATCGATAGAATCAGTAAAATACGAATATCCATCACAAACCGAACCATTCGAATCAGATAAATCGACCAAACCGGTGGATCTGGTCAATTCAGCCGGATTTCCTGAAGTTTGCGATCCGAACCAAAGTTCCGCGGTCTCAAATTCTGCGCTACCACTCGTCCACGATGTCGAAATTTCCCGACTGACATCCACAGCTGCTTCACCTCTTTCCCGGACTCAACCCAAACCGCTGTTCCGTCGGCAGAATCCTCTTCTCGATGAAATCCTGATCGGCATCGTTAAAGCTGACATCGCCGCTTTGTACCGGAACCATAAAAATATAAAAACCAGTTAACTGCTGATCGGGCACATAAAAAATTCATGCATAATTCCGGAAAAATCATTCTTCGCCTGCTTACCGCTGTCAGCGTCGCAATCATTTTTCTGGCAATTTCCTATTTTCCTTTGAACCATTACCTGCCTCGTGATCTGCACCTCAGCCGGACATTCAGCTTCAATCTTGTCGATGGCAACTCTGACTCAATTGACGCGAAATGTAATAGTTTCGTTCAGCAGCAAAAGGAATATATCGAAACCGAACTGGCTCTGGAAACTATTCCCGATTTAGCTCAATACCTTAGCGTTACCGCCGCCGGTTCTTCACCCGCTGCCGGCTATTCGCCCCGCATGAAGATTGAACTGAAAGCTCCCAGAAAACATGCCGATCAGGCTCCGGTTAATTTCAATCGGCTGACCGGTGCTTACCGCGCTATCCGCCTGGCCTGGGAAGATTCCTCTGCGAATGATCCTGAAATCACCAGATTTGCTTTGCTGGATAAAAATTTCAACGAAATGTCCCGCAACTCGGTATTTAGCTATCGGCAATGGTTTCTCCTGGCTGCTTTTAGTGTTTCCGGTTTTTTGCTCGGCCTGATTTTGCCCGACCAGAAATCCAGCACCGCCGCTCCGCCTCATCAGCCTGACGAGCCTCTATCAAAATCATCCTCTAATCCGACATCTGTCCCCGGCACCTGCCCAATCATTGAAATCAACCTGGAGCAAAATCAACCCACTCCTGATAATCCCGACTGTCCCTATCGTTGCCTGATTGCTTTGGTAGATCAGCTTTGTCTGAAACACCCGTCACCGGCTCTGATTGTTGCTGCCGCGAATCCGCACGAAATTTCCCCGCGTTTCACCGTCAACCTGGCTATTGCTCTTGCCAAAACCACTCATCGGACACTCCTGATCGAAGCTGATTCCAACAGTCGTGATTTGGCCCAGTTGTTCGAATTGCCCGAAACGCCCGGACTGCTCCAGTGGTTAACCAGCCAAATCGATCTGACAGATTGCATCCACAACACCCGCCTGGCGAACCTGTCGGTCATGACCTCGGGCTCTGGTTTGCTGGATGAGCCTGACCCGGATTTTGACCTTGGTCTGCTGTCCGACCGCTGGCAAAAATTGTATAAAAGTTTTGACGTCATCCTGCTCTACTATCCCGCTGACCTGAGCTTTCCGCAGCAGCAGCCGACATCAACTGTTATTGACGGGGCCGACGCCACACTGCTGTTGACCCGCAGAAAAAAACTCTCCGACAGCGAACAACAAAAAATCCTCGACGGTCTTACCGATAACCCCGCAACCCAACTACCCCAGACAATTGCGCTGGTTAACATTAGAAATTAAGGTTCCCTCAAAAACATCGTCTGGAAATTTCCAAAACAATCCTTATAATAATCCCCTGAGGAGCCAGCTAATGATCTGTAAAGTTAAAAAAGTTAATCAACCGGTTACACTTGACGGCAACTGGGAAAACTCACCCTGGAACGACATTACCCCGCTCGAGATCAACAATTACATGGGCGACAAACCCAGCCATCTGCCCCGGACCCAGGCCCGCCTGCTGTACGACGACAATTTCATTTATGTTTTTTTCCGCGTCGAGGACTGCTACGTCCGCGCCATCGCCGAACACTACCACGGCAACGTCTGGGAGGACAGTTGCGTCGAATTCTTCTTCACTCCCAGCGCAGATATCACCCAGGGATATTTCAACCTCGAAATCAACGCCGGCGGTACCCCGCTTTTTCATTATCAGCAAAAACCCCACGTCAATCCACTCGACATCGCCGACGAAGACTGCGACCGTTTGGAAATTTACCATTCGCTGACCAAAATCATCAACCCTGAAATCACCGAGCCAACCACCTGGCAGCTCCAGTACCACCTGCCCATCGATGTCATCACCAAATACTGCCCCGTCGATCAACCCGCCCCCGGCGTTGTCTGGAAAGCCAACCTCTACAAATGTGCCGACAAAACGTCCCATCCCCATTGGCTGACCTGGGCGGTGGTTGACAATCCAACCCCCGATTTTCACCGCCCGGAATTTTTCGGCACTCTGGAGTTTGAATGAAAAATTTCGTGTTGTCCTTGAGAGTTTTTCTCAACCGACCACCGGTGCCGGCCCCACTCCCGCTCCACTTACCCAGCCGCTTTTTTTGATCGCCATAATTTGGTTTCCTGGAAGCCTCACCTCAGATTAACTCACATCCACCAGCTTCAAATCATCACCAAACTTCTCCAGCAGCTCCCGCCGCAAAACCTGATTACCCGGCTGCTGCATTCGCGGATCCGCCTTCGCCAAAGCAAAGGCGTCC
>DAOWAK010000121.1 GCA_030634605.1 Sedimentisphaerales bacterium | reverse complement strand
CGACGAAGCCAACATCATGTCCGCCATCCAGGCCAAAACCCTCGGCGTCAAAAAAGTACTCGTCGTCATCCACCGCCCCGACTACGCCAACCTCATGGAACAAATGGGCATCGACCGCGCCGTCAGCCCCCGCATGGTCATGGCCCAGGAATTCCTCGCCATGCTCCAGAAAGGAAAATCCTCCTCACTGGCTGATATCGAGCAAGGCCGCGCTCATGTCCTCCAACTTGCCGTCGAAGGCGAAAACTTCGTCGGCGCCAAACTCCGCGACTTGCAACTGCCCACCGGCTCACTCATCGTCGCCTTGGAAAGAGATTCAGAAATTATCGTTCCCCACGCCGAAACCGTCTTCCAGCTCGAAGACACCGTCCTGGTCATCTGCCTACAAAAAGCCCACAAAAAAATCACCAAACTCATCACCGGACAATCCTGAAAAAAGCTTCCCTTGACCACCATAAAAATTAGAACCGGTTCTAAAATCCTGTTATTGACAAGTTCTTCTCCGATGATATACAATAGTTACCGAATGGATACGAATGAACCTGTCATTACCATAAATTGCAGAGAAGGCGGATAACTGTGGTTGATATGAACCGGATAGAAGAATTCGGCCAACAAATCGGCCGGGATTTTGGCGCCCAACAAATCATCCTGTTCGGATCCTACGCCCGGGGTTTGGCCACCGCAGATTCTGACGTTGACATCCTGGTCATCGGCCCTTTCACTGGCAGAAGCGTCGATAAATCGGTGGAAATCCGCATGAAACTTCGCCGTATCTTTCCGTTATCCCGGCGAATCAGCCGACCAAGAATCAGCTCTCGACGCCCAACAACGCTGCCGAAGACTACGCAACCACGCCCAAAAATCCCTGGGCCTGTAGTCATGCCCGACCTGATCGGGCATCCAGTTCCGTAGGATGGGCTTCAGCCCATGCGGACCATAGTCAATAGCTAAAATCTTGTCAATCCCGTTATCCTGTCTAAAAATTCTTAATTTCTTTTGTGTTTTTTTCGTTTTTTTGTGTCTATCAAATATCTGCGTTTCAGCGTGCATCGGCGGTTTCATCTTGGCTAGTTCCTGTTGCGGAAGCGACTTTTTGTCATTCCCGCGAAAGCGGGAATCCAGTATTTCGGCACAAAAACAGGTTTTCGCTAATATACAAAATTGCACGATTAAAAAAAACGTCTTTCCGCAACAGATACTAGCTACTGAAAATCCTTACCAACCAGCAGCTCAACCTCCGCCAGCTTCACACCGAGTTCGCTCCGCGCCTTTTCGTAAGCCAGCTCAAATTCCAGCAGCGTCCGAACCGCATCTATCATGTCCAGATATTGCGCCTGCCCCGCCGCGAATGCCTGCTGTGTAACGCTCAAAGCCTGATTGGCCTTGGGTATCAGATTGTTCTGATATAAATCAACGCGCCTCTGAGCATCCTGGAACTCAAAAATCGCCAATTGCAAATCCGCCCGCAGTTCATTTTCCAGATTATCACTTTGTTTCAACACACTGCGATACCGCAGCTTAGCTTCGTTTTCACCAGCCGTGTACTTGCCCCGGTTCAACGGCAGGTTCACCGACGCGGTTACCGCCAGCGGATCTCTGCCGCTGTCATTGACCGGCATAACCGCCTCGCGCGTATCGATAAACATCACCCCCAGCCCAATATCCGGATAGAAATCCTTACCCGCCAGATCAACTTCATGCCGGGCCTTTTCGATCTGCGCCTGCATCCGGGCCAGCTTCGGATTATTCTCGCGCAACTCAGCCATAACCGTCTGCTCATCCAGACTAATTCCCAACTGCCCCAACTCACCAGGCCAGGCCAATTCCCCGTCCAGAGGACGATTCAAAATCGCGTTGAACCTGGCAACCCTCGGCCGCCGCATCTGCTCCAGCGAACGCACCCGATCCTCCAGCTTGCCGATATCCATCTGAAAGCGAATAACCGCCGTCTGATCCAGTGTACCGCTTTGATACTTCGTCCGGGCAATCGCTTCCAGACTGCCCAACAACATCAAATTTTCGCGGGTAAGTTCCGTCGCTCTGCCCAGATAGTAATATTGATAATAACCCTGCTTCACTCGTTTAAACAGTTTGAGCTTTTCCAGCTCGTATTCTTGCCGGGCTGCCTTGGCCGCCGCCACTGCCGCATCGGTTCGCAACTCCAGCTTACCAAACCACGGAAACTTCTGACTCAGCATGAACCGCTGCCGCTGCGGCCCCACACGGGTCTCAACTTCCGTAATAAAATAAGTATAGCTGAACTGCGGATCAGGCAGCGCTCCCACCTGGGGCACCCTTTCCAGCGCCGCCTGCCACCGATCGAACGCCGCCTCCAATCCCGGATTATGCAACGCCGCATAAGCCAGGCAATCTCGCAAAACCAACTCACTCGCGAAATCAAACTCCAACCGCTCACTTGCCACCCGACTGGACTGCTCAGCCGCCGGTTCATTACTGATCGGCCACTCCTCAACTGCACAATCCATCCCGGACGTCTGGCTGGCACCGGAACACCCCACCAATCCGATTGCCACCGGAAATGCAGCAACTAATATCAACTGCCAAATCACACCATATCCATAGGATTTTGCCATAAGAAATTTCCCAAAAATAATTGCCAAAACCATCCACAGCTAAACAGAATAACGTTAATTAAAACGTATAGGAATTTGTATTTAACTGCCTTATTTATAACGATTAAGCGACCAACGGGAGCGTCGAAACTTCCTGTGGATCGCGGCGAATCCGGTCCAGCGAAAGCTGGTAATTAATTGATATACAGGATTTTAGGTCATTTAACCAAAACCGGTCAACCATTATTTTGCATCCTTCAAGACCAGTTCAGCATGTGACCCTAATCACCATTGATATATCACCGGCTAAGCTATATTATTAACGGGGCAACTGCAGAGAATTACCGCCGATTTTCCGCCATGAATTACGATAAGTAACTTAAAAGTAAATAGTTAACCTCGCCGTAAAAATAACTTGGGAGCGCTAAATGTTTAAAATCGTCGATAAACAGACGGTTGGCCCCAACCTGACCCAATACGAAATCCAGGCCACTCGAATCGCCCAGGCCCGCAAGCCCGGCCAGTTCGTCATGGTTCGGCCCAACGAAAAAAGCGAAAGAATCCCGCTCACCGTCGCCCGCACCGACCCCCAGGCCGGAACCATCACTCTGATAGTCCAGGCCGTCGGCAAAACCACCCTGCAAATGAGTCAAATGAACCAGGGCGATTCGTTTGCCGATGTCGCCGGACCCATGGGCCAGCCCAGCCACATCGAAAAATTCGGCACCGTCGTCGTCGTCGGCGGCGGGCTCGGCACCGCTGTGGTTCTGCCCCAGGCCATCGCACTGAAGGAGGCGGGCAACAAAATTATCAGTATCATCGGCGCCCGCAACAAAGAACTGGTTATCCTGGAAAAACAACTCGGCCAGGTCAGTGACGAACTAATCGTAACCACCGACGACGGCTCCTACGGGAACAAGGGATTTGTTACCGACGCGCTGGGCGAGCTTATCAACGCCTCGGATAAGAATGTTGACGCGGTTTACTGCGCCGGGCCGGTGATCATGATGAAGGCGGTTTCCGAAGTTACCCGTCCCAAGGAAATTTTCACCGTGGTCAGCCTTAACCCGATCATGGTTGACGGCACAGGAATGTGCGGCGGCTGTCGGGTAACTATCGGCGGCGAAACTAAGTTCGCCTGCGTTGACGGCCCGGAGTTCGACGGCCACCAAGTCGATTACGATGAATTGATGGATCGCCTGACCACCTATAAAAATTTCGAGCAGAGAATGCTCGACGCCTACCAGAAAACGCACAAGTGCAAACTCCAGCGGTAATTGATTATTGATAAGGAAGTTTTAATGTCGCAAGAGCAACCAGTTACCAGGAAAATGACCGCCAAAGAGCGGATGGCTATCGAACGTCAGCAGATGCCCGAGCGCGACGGCCAACAGCGCAGCAAAGATTTCGAAGAAGTCAACCTGGGCCTGCCCGAGAAGATTGCTATTCTGGAAGCTCAGCGTTGCCTGCAATGCAAAAAAGCCGCTTGCATCGAAGGCTGCCCGGTGGAAGTTGACATCCCCGGGTTTCTCAAGCTGATTACCGAGGGCGATTTTCTCGGTGCCGCTGCTCTGATGCGCAGAGACAACAACCTGCCGGCGGTTACCGGCCGGGTTTGTCCTCAGGAAACTCAATGCGAAGAAAAATGCGTGCGCTGCAAAACCGACGCCCCGGTGGCGATTGGTTGGCTGGAACGTTTTGTCGCTGATTACGAAACTGCCCATCGTACCGGCCGCCCGACAACCGATGCAACACCCACCGGCAAAAAAGTGGTCTGTGTGGGTTCGGGACCTGCTGGAGTCACCTGTGCCGGTGAATTAGCCAAGCTGGGCCATGACGTTACGGTTTTCGAAGCGTTCCATATCCCCGGCGGAGTGCTGGTTTACGGCATTCCGGAATTTCGGCTGCCCAACAGCATCGTCGAAGACGAGATGGAAAACCTTAAATCCCTGGGCGTTAAAATTGAAACCAACGTGCTTGTCGGCAGAACCCTGACCATTCCGCAGTTGCTCGAAGAAGAAGGATTTGACGCGGTGTTCATTGCCAACGGAGCCGGGCTGCCGGTCTTCATGCGAATCGCCGGCGAAAACCTAAAAGGCGTTTATTCCGCCAACGAATACCTGACCCGGACCAACCTGATGGGCGCTTACAAGTATCCGGAAACCGAAACCCCCATCATCGTCGGCAATCGGGTATGCGTGATCGGCGGCGGCAACGTTGCGATGGACGCGGTGCGCACCGGCAAGCGGCTGGGTGCTGAGGAAAGCATTATTGTTTATCGCAGGGCGATTGAACAGATGCCCGCCCGCGTCGAGGAAGTTCATCACGCTGAGCAGGAAGGCATTCGTTTTGAGATGCTTACCGCGCCGATAGAGATTCTGGGCGATGAGGACGGCTGGGTCAGGGCGATGACGTGCATTCGGATGGAGCTGGGGGAGCCGGACGCTTCGGGGCGGCGGCGGCCTATCCCGATTGAAGGTTCGGAATTTGTTATTGATTGCGACCTGGTAATTGTAGCGGTCGGCACGGGTGCCAATCCGCTGGTTACCCAGACCACACCCGGTTTGAAGGTGAATAAGTGGGGTTATATCGAAGCTGACGACGATCTGATGACGAGTATTCCGGGGGTTTTTGCCGGCGGGGACATTATTCGCGGGGCGACGACGGTGATTTTGGCGATGGGCGACGGCAAAAACGCCGCTCGCAGTATTGATGCTTACCTAAGCCGGATAAACGGGAAATCCTAAGCACTAAATTCGAAATTCTAAACAATATCGAATTACCGAAAATACCAATCCCCGAT
>DAOWAK010000253.1 GCA_030634605.1 Sedimentisphaerales bacterium | reverse complement strand
CGACATGATCGGGGCCTTGGCGGTGCTGGTGCTGCTGATGATTTTGCGGCGGGCATGGCATTGGCTGATCGTTTATTGGCTGGGAATGTTTGTGGTTACGCACTGGCCCGGAGAATCCACTTTTATTCGGCTGCCGGACAATCTACAGCAGTTTCAGTTCGCCTTCGTGATGGCTGGTTATCTGGTCCTGACTTTTCTCTGGTGGCGCAGCATCGGCAGGCAGCCGCGGTTCGTTTTCAACTTCAAACTGTTGCTGGCAACGATATTCATTCTGTCAGCTTATGCATTGTTCGATGAACTCATCAGCATGTTAATGCAGCGAGGCTTTGCGTTTGTGGATTTAATGGGGGCCTTTACCGGAATCGTCGTCGGGGCCGGTTGTTGCTGGTCTTTGGCCTGGCATCACCAAACCCTGAACTCAGACAAAATAACTGCTTCCTGAAAGCCGATGTTCCGGTCTTATTTATTGGAATTGTTCAGCAGGCTTTGCTTTTGCCCGTTTCGGTTGGCGGCCACGTTAAGCGCCTGGATAAGCTGCTGGTGAACCTGCAAAGGGTGCTTCAGGTGTCGCCAGACGGCTTCGATTCCTCCGGTCCCGGCGGTGGTAAATTCGATGTCGCCCAAACCCAGAAAACGCTGCGGCAGGTTAAGCGTCATAAACGTGTTTTGCACCTTGTTCAGGGCGCACTGAAAAATATCAATCGTGAAAACCCCTCTGATGCGTATCACCCGCCTGTCGGTCAGAACGTAACTGCGACTGACCCACTGCAGAACCGCATACCCCAAACGAATCAGGACAATCGCCCCGCAAATTTCGATAATGTATTTACTCAGATCCCGCAGCCAGGGACTCAGCAGCATCGCCGCCAGCGAAATCCCCATCGCGATCATCACCATCCGGAAGCTCGAAAACACAATCAGCCACAGTGACGGCTTGATCGCGAAAATCACCGTTTCATCTTCACTGATCAGGTCGCTGGGCAGCATGTCGTCGATGTTCGGATTTGAAGGCTGTTTTTCCATCGTTTCTGCCATACCCCCATTATACCTCATTAGCTGGGTTATCGTCAATTATTGGTTCCCTATGGATAACGGTGCAGCTGTCAACGGAAATATATCTGGAAATATCCGCCTTTATTTGTCAAAATAGAGCCATGAGAACAATTATTACCGGAACCGTCGGTCTGGACAAGGGTGTTTATCTGGAAAAAGTCGCCGCTTTTGCCTGTCGCGACGGCCATAATACTCAGCTTTGCCACATCGGCGATCGAATGTACGCCGAGGCTCCCGATATTGCCCCGGGCAGAATCCTCGATCTGCCCCTTTCCCGGCTGCACCTGCTCCGTCGCAGCATCATCAAGGACGTGCTTCGCGAAAGCCGACAGCAGGACCATTGTCTGGTCAATACACACGCCACTTTTCGCTGGCGGCACGGTTTGTTTCCCGCTTTTGATTTCGATCAATTAGCCCAATTCGACGCCGATGTTTATCTCTGTCTGATGGACACCGTCGATAAGGTCCACGCTCGCCTCCTGGCTGAACACCAGGTTGACCACTCCCTCAAGGACCTGCTCGTCTGGCGCGAAGAGGAGACCCTGGCAACCGAAATGATGATGATGGGCTCTTCCCTGGCTCGCGATGGTGCACCGCCCAGATTTTATGTCATGGCTGTTGGGTCCGAAAATTCCACCGCCGAAATGTGCTACCGCCTGCTCTTTCAACCCCATCGCCCCAAGGCTTATATCGGTTTTCCCATGACTCACGTCGCGGACCTGCCCGAGATTCAGCAGGAAATCATCGATTTCCGCCGGGTAATTCAGCAGCACTTCACCGTCTTCAACCCGGCGGACATGGAAGAGTACGAACTTTACCAGTCTGCCCTGGATGCCTCCCAACTAGGCCACAAAGTTATCGAAACCGACGTGCTTGGCAGAACTTTACGGTTCGATGTCGCCGAGGTGCTCCAGGTAGCCGGCGATATCCATGCCCAGATTTACGCCCGCGATTTCATGCTCATCGACCAGGCCGACATGATAATCAGCTACATCCCTGAAATGCCCAATGGCAAGCCCGGATTGTCCAGCGGCGTCGAACGTGAACTCCAGCACGCGCACGAAGCTACCCGCGAGGTTTACGTCATCTGGCGACCGGACGCGACCCCTTCACCTTTTATCACCGAAACTGCCACCGAAGTCTTCAAAACCACCAGCCAGGCAATAGAATTTTTCCAGCAAAAAGGACACATTAAAACTTAAGACAACATTTGGAAATTCCTGTAGGATGGGCTTTAGCCCATGTTGATTCTTAAAATCGAAAGGAACTACTCAGATGAAAGTGGTTGTCCCCGGTTCAATTTACTGGAACATGGGCTTCGGCCTGGAAAAAGGCGACGTCGATAAAGACGATGAGGGCACCCGCACCATGAAGCAGCTGGGCAAAAACATGGCTTGGCTCTTTAAAAAAATCAACAACTGACCCCGCCCGTCGATTCAAATAAAGGTAATCCAGGAAAACCGCGCACACAAAAACACCCGAATTGCTCCGAGTGTTTTTTTGAATTAATTCATTTCGCCCAAAGTTAACTGAAAATCCCACCCATAATCGAAATCACAGGCTTTATACGCCGGGGGGACCACAGATATTACTTGCGATGACGCACTTTCCAGCGGGCACGACGCTTCTTTGAGCCAATTTTTCGACGACGTCTGGGTTTACCCATATAAATCACCTGAAAACAAATACTTACACAATTTCAATTCAAAGACATCCTGACTTCAAGAATCGCTAATCTAACCCAACTCCTGCTTAGATGCAAGATATCATTTATAAAAACTTTTATCGCAACGTTACAGTATTTTTTTTTTCGGAATCCCTAAATCCGTCTTTTAACGGCTCGATGCCATTGTTTAAGTCAGTAAGTCTTTGTAATTCAACAACTTACTGATGTTTCCGCCGCTCCGGACCCCTTCGTTAAACAACATAACACTTAGACGATCGGTCGTGAAAAAATGTTGTTTTTTAGCTGTTAATCTTCTGCGCAGCTTATCGCCAGGTTGACAAACCCGTGAATCCTGATTATCATCTTGTGCCTGTATTATATGTTTGAAACTT
>DAOWAK010000309.1 GCA_030634605.1 Sedimentisphaerales bacterium | reverse complement strand
GGAACCGTTGGAAAGTTCAACCGCTACTCGGTCACCCTTATCGGTAATTCGTCCCTCAATGGTCCCGACGCTTTTTAAATGGACGATGGCGGCTTTCAGTTGCCGATCACAGAAAATCAGCAGCAGAAATACAGTGGCGGTGATAATTTTTTTGCCGGGTAATTTCACTTCTTGCTCCATTTGCTTTAACGGTTCAGGATGTCAGCAAAGAAATCAATTTACTTAATTCCCGGATAACAAAACCTGGTTGACCGTCTGACGCGGGTTCAAGATCGCTGTGCACCTGGTTGTTATTGATCAATCGGACGCTCTGCCAGTCCAGTTTGTTCGGGCCGACAAAATCCTTGCTGACGTTGTCCGCCACATAAACACAACTTTCCGGCGGACATCCAAGGGCATCACTCATCATCTCAAAAGCTTTGGTTGCCGGCTTCCAGAACTCTCGGCCTAACTGTTCGGTAAAGATTATCTTATCGAGCCACTTTTCCAGCCCCAAAGCTTCAACTTTCAACTGCTGGGCCGGCAAAAAACCATCCGACAGCAGCCCCAGCCGATAATCCTGCTTGAGCCGGTCCAGGGTCTCGATAGTTTCCGGAGCCGGTTGCAGTTGAGGCCGATGCTCGCGATAAAGCTTCACCAGTCCTGCAATAGCCTTGCTGTTGTCATCCCGGCCTAACTGTTCCAGAACCGTATTAAACACCCGGTCTTTCGGCCCCTGATCGAACGCCGACCACAAAAGCTCGAAAATCCCCTCCGCGGTCCATTCGCCCTCAGTCAAATGGTGGGCAATACACCGAAATCCGCTACGAACATAATCCACCTCCGGATACAGCGTATCATCCAGATCAAACACCACCGCCCGCACTGTCGCCAGAGCGCTCACGACTTTCTACAAAACTCCCTTCGTACTCGGCACGTCCTGCTGTTGATCGTCAATCCTTTTGGCTTCTGCCAGGGACCGCCCCAATGCTTTGAATATCGCTTCGGCAATGTGGTGATTGTTTTCGCCGTATGGAACATCGATATGCAGATTCATCTTGGCGTTGTTGGCCAGACTGCGCAAAAATTCCGCCACCAGTTCCACGTCGAAATCACCGATTTTGTCGCCTCGGAATTTAACATTAAAAACAAAGCTCGCCCGTCCGCACAAGTCGATAGCTACCCGCGCCAGAGCGTCCTCCATCGGCACCGTTCCTTCGCCAAAACGGATGATCCCTTTTTTGTCGCCCAAAGCCTGGTCGATCGCCTGGCCCAGACAGATTCCGACATCTTCGACAGTGTGATGGGCATCCACATGCAAATCACCCTTGGCCTGCAACTGCAAATCGCTCCGACTGTGCTTGGCCAGATGGCTGAGCATGTGATCGAAAAAACCACTTCCCGTGGCAACTTCGTATTCACCCGTTCCGTCCAGATTCAGTTTCAAATCGATCTGGGTCTCAGTCGTTTCCCGCTTGATTTCCGCTGTTCGTTTTGACATTTTTTACTCCGTCTTTATTCTGATCAGAGGTTATGTCCGTCACCTCTGAATTACCGCTGCATATCCGGCAGGCTGGTAATAATTTTATCCTGTTCAGCTTCTGAAAAATCATTACCGTACAGCCGTAAAAACATTCTGGCTCGCAACTTGGCGGAAGTCAGATTACGCTCTTGGCTGCTGATCCCAGCTGCCATCAATTTTTGGCTATCGAGAACATACTGCTGGCCATACGTAACCGCTCACCGGCGCTAAGAGCCATAATCCTGTCTTTGTATATAGTATCAATTTTTCCTGACGTGTCGTTCATTGCCCTTTTGCCTTGGCTAATTGTTCATCAACTCCGAGGGTTTTAAACAGATTATGCACGATTACCACTACAGTATTTCTTTTAAAGCTGCCAGTAGAGCATTATTTTGCTCCCTGCTGCCCACGGTGATCCGCACCTTATCTTCCAGGCCCTCTAAATTAAAGTATCGGATAAGAATATTCCGTTGGGCTAGTTTTTCATAAACTTCTTTCGCGCTCGGCTGGGTAATTTTCGCCAGCAGGAAATTGCTCTGGCTCTCGCCCAGTTCAAATCCCAGCTTCCGCAGAGCAATTGTTAGCCGATTACGTTCGGTTTTTACCTTGCGAACATTTTCCAGGAAATAATCCTGATCCAGCAGTGCCGCCGTTGCTGCCGCCTGAGCCGCAATATTTACGTTGTAGGAGAACTGGGCGTTTATCATCGCCTCGACAATCCGCTGCGGTCCCAGTGCGTAGCCGAACCGCATT
>DAOWAK010000298.1 GCA_030634605.1 Sedimentisphaerales bacterium | reverse complement strand
GGGCATCCAGCAATAAATCAACATCGCGTAGCGATACAACTTTTCATTCAAAACTCAAAATCCAAAATCTCTTCAGGCTTCAAGTTTCAGGCTTAATTACCCATCCGACGCGGATATAGAATATCGCACCCGCTGCCCAGATGCTTAATCACCACCACATCCGGAATTAAATCCTCCAGCATATCATCCTGACTAGCCACCACCACAAACGTCGTCCCGAACTGATCGGCAAACCGCCGCACATTGTGCGCCACCACCGCCGCCGTCACCCTGTCCAGCGTCGCGCAAAACTCATCGATACAAATCACCCCCGGCCGCTGCGCCATCGCCAACGCCAACCGAAAACGATACCGCTGCCCATCGCTCAATTCCGCTTCGCTGCGTAGCAATGCAAACGCATCGCTCAACCCCGCCAGCGACAGCCATTTCAACGCGTCCGACAAATCACCTTCAAAACAATCCACCAGCGGCACATCCCCCGGCAGCTCCTGCTCCGCAATGTCCACCGCCGGCGCCAACTTATCCCGCAACTGCCTCATCAACAACGACTTGCCCGCCCCACTGGCCCCGGTGATATAAACCACCTGCCCCCGCTCTACATCGATCTCATTCGCCTCCAGCACCTTAATCTTTTTCCGACTGTCCGCCCCCAGCCCGAACATCCCCGCCACCTCCAATACATTAGCCGTTTCCTGAACCCGCCCGTCAAACACCACTTCATCAATCAAATAAGTTCCCATCAAGTCTTCTCCTTTTTCCTAAAAACAATAGTAGTTGACTTATTAAAATTCAGAATTGTAGGATGGGCTTTAGCCCATGCTGTCCTATTAAACATTCATCATTCGTCATTAAATCGTCATTCGAATTTCGTCATTCGTCATTGGAGAGTACTCTCCAACCCATTTCTCCAGCTCATTAATAATCCGCCGTGCCCGCCGCCTACCCATCCCCCGCCGTTCACTTATCCGCCTCTCCCCCATCCCCAACAAAAAACGATCATAAGCCACCTCCATCTGCTCCCGCCGAAACCGCTTTTTGTGCCGGTAAATCGTAATAAATTCGTCCGCCAGCAGCCGTTGTATCATCCGGTTGATCCGCCGGTACACCGTCCCTCGCGAAATCCCGCCCAACTGAGCCAGCTTGCTCGCCTTGACTTGGTGATTCATATACAAATCCAGCAGCAACCGGTCCTCCTGATCCAGTAAATCCATTCTCATCAACAACTTATCAACCTGATTCTTTTTGAGCGAACTCTTACCCACCCCGTCCGCCAGATATTCAACGTATTCTCCCATTCCATAACTCCTTAAATCAGCTCAACTTGCCAATCTCGTCACCCTAACATCCTGACAGGTTTGTTATATAAACACCTAACGACCACCTAACTATACACCATTTTTAGTGATTAGCAAACAATAATTTAACTTTTTACATAATATTTTCGATATGTTGGTTGCATACACAACATTTTAATGTATAGTTTCTTTATAAATGGATTTAACTGCTGAACTTAGAAATGCAGTTTTGATTGCTAAGTCAGTAAAATTAAGGAGAATTAACCGATGGCTTTAGGAAAAATCATTCGCAAAAGACGTGAGCAGATGAATCTGACCCTCGACGAGGTCAGCCACCGCACCGGCTACAGCAAACCCTACCTCTCCACCATCGAAACCGGCAAAGTCAAAAACCCCCCTGCCGATGAATTGCTCTGTAAGCTGGAAAACCTGCTGGAATTTGAATCAGGCTTGCTCGTGCACATCGCCCACATGGAAAAACTCCCCGCCGATATCCGCCAGGCCTTCGAAAAACGTAACGCGGAAAACGCGCAATGGAGGGCACTCATCGTGCAGGTGGTCAACGAAGGCGGCGGCATCGATCAACTCACCGCCCGTCTCAACGAATTAAAAGATCAATCCCGGGACAACACCGAAGAAGTTACCACCGCCGGCAAGATGGTCCCCGTCATCAACAACCTGTCCGCCGGCTATCCGGTTGATTTCGACGACAAAGGCTACCCACCCGGCGGCGCCGACGATTACGTCCGCTGCCCCGACCTGCACGATCCCAACGCTTTCGCTGTTCGCGTGGTCGGCGATTCCATGGAACCCAAATACCGCCAGGGCGACATCATTATCTTCTCGCCCGTAAGCGAGGTTCGCAGCGGCGACGATTGCTTCGTCCGTCTGACGGACCCCCACGAAACCACCTTCAAACAGGTCTTTTTCGAAGAAGGCGGCAATATCCGCCTCCAGCCGCGAAATTACAATTACGCCCCCGTCACCCTGCCCCGCGAAAAAATCAACGGCCTCTGGCGAGCAGTCATCCGCTACGAACCCCTACTCCGCAAAAGACCGGCCACCTCTCCCCCCAAGCCCGCGTCTGCCCGGCGGGTCATTCGAAAGAAGGCTTCCAGCCTTC
>DAOWAK010000239.1 GCA_030634605.1 Sedimentisphaerales bacterium | reverse complement strand
TGGGGTTTTTGAGGATTTGTGCCGCGGTCCGCACCTGCCCAGTACGGGTAAGATTGGGGCGTTTAAGGTAATGAGCGTGGCGGGGGCTTATTTTCACGGTGACGCCACGGAGAAGATGCTGCAGCGGGTGTATGGCACAGCTTTTCCGGACAAAAAGCAGCTAAAGCAGTATTTGCACCAACTGGAGGAAGCGAAGAAGCGGGACCATCGGGTGCTGGGTAAGCAGCTGGATTTGTTCAGCTTTCAGCAGGAAGGGCCGGGTTTTGCGTTTTTCCATCCCAAGGGCATGACGGTCTGGAACGAGATGATTGAATACTGGCGAGAAGTGCATCGTCGAGACGGTTATGAGGAAATTCGCACGCCGATTATTCTAAATGAGCAGTTGTGGCATAAGAGTGGGCACTGGGACAATTACAAAGAAAACATGTATTTCACCCAGGTTGATGAGGTGGATTTCGCGGTTAAGCCCATGAACTGTCCCGGCGGGTGCCTGGTTTATAAGTCGCGGCCGCACTCTTATCGGGAATTGCCGATACGCACAGCGGAACTCGGATTGGTGCATCGTCACGAAGCCAGTGGAGTGCTGCACGGGCTGTTGCGGGTTCGCCAGTTCACCCAGGACGACGCGCATATTTATTGCATGCCGGACCAGATTGAGGATGAGGTGGTGGGGGTGATGAATCTTTCGTTTGAGATTTATCGAACCTTTGGCTTGGAGGATATTCGGTTGGAGCTGTCCACGATGCCGAAAAAACACATCGGCAGCGAGGAGATATGGGAACGGGCGACGGCGGCACTGCAGGGGGCGTTGGAGTCCCAGAAGATTGATTTTGCCATAAATCCAGGTGACGGAGCATTTTACGGACCAAAAATCGATTTCCATGTTCGGGATTGCCTGGGGCGATCATGGCAGTTGGGCACGATTCAGTTGGATTTTTCGATGCCGGAGCGTTTTGACATGACTTATGTGGACCGGGATAACGTGGAAAAGCGGCCCGTGATGATCCATCGGGCGATTTTGGGGTCCATCGAGCGGTTTTTGGGGATTCTTATCGAGCATTACGGTGGGGCGTTTCCGCTGTGGCTGGCGCCGGAGCAGGTTCGGTTAATGCCGATCAGTGAAAAAACCAACGATTACGCGGAAAATATCGCCAAACAGTTCCGCCAGAGCAGTTTACGCTTTACTATTGACCGGGCGGATGATAAGATTAATGCCAAAATAAAGAGGGCTCATGGGCAAAAATTGCCCTTTATGCTGGTGTTGGGCCCTGCCGAGCAGGAAACCGGGACGGTAACAGTGCGAATAAGGGGCTGCAAAGAGCAGTTGAAAATGAAGGTGGATGAATTTTTGGCAGCTGCTGAGGGACTTGTCTCTCGACGGTGCCCGGATTTATCCTTGACCGCATAGCGGATTTGCAGTATTTTCCCGGCTTGTAGATTTTTATGAATACCGGTTTATAAATAATTCGCCGGTATCTTAAATGAAAGACAGGTGGTGCCTTATAGCAAAAAAAATGAGGTTGAACGAACAGATACGTGTTCCCAAAGTGCGGGTTATTGACGAGAACAATGATCAGCGTGGGATAATTGTGACTCAGGACGCGTTGAATATGGCCCGCGAAGCCGGGATTGATCTGGTGGAGGTTGCACCGAACAGCGATCCGCCGGTTTGTCGTTTGATGGACTACGGCAAATGGAAATACGACCAGAAAAAGAAAGAACACAAAGCCCGGGTTAAACAGCATAACGTGACTTTGAAGGAAGTTCGGTTGCGTCCCAAAACGGACGATCACGATCGAGGCTTCAAGGTAAAAAAAGCCCGCGCTTTTCTGGAAAAGGGCGACAAGGTTCAGTTTACGATGCTGTTTCGGGGTCGTGAGTTGGCGCATCTGGGTCTGGCAGAGAAAATGTTACTCAACATCGTTGAGCAATTGGCTGACGTGAGCAAGCTGGAAGTGCCGCCGCGGAAGCTTGGTCGTCGGATGACCATGATGCTGGCGCCGGACAAGGTGACGGCTAAGCAATAAGCGATAAGGAATTTCACTTTTTGACAATGGATTTTTCATTGTTGATGGATTTTATAAACAGGGGCGGGTAGAAAGAAATTTTTAGAAATGCCTAAGCAAAAAACACACAAGGGATTGGCCAAACGGGTTAAGATTTCCGGGACCGGTAAGGTTCGGCGGAAAAGCGCCGGTAAAGGTCATTTGATGAGCCATAAGAGCGGCAACCGCAGTCGCAACTTGCGTCAGACTGTTGGTATGTCGGCGACGATGAACAAAAAAACCAGGCAGGCTTTGGGGAGCTAGCTTGACAGGATGTTTGTCAGGCGGCAGGTTTGTTGGGCAGTGGTTGTGAAGCGAATTTGTATTGGTAATTGAAACAGAAATTGAAATGAAATAATTTAATATTACGCTTGCTTCTCGGTAAACAGCTACCGCCAGCGAGCGAATGAGCGGCTCTAATGGCCGCCACTGGTAATGAAAGGAAAGCTGTCATGCCTAGAGTTCGTAAAGGTGCCGCCCGTCGGCAGTCTAAGAAGCGTATCTTTAAAGCGGTAAAGGGTTTCCGCGGTCCCCGTAGTAAGAATTGGCGTTTAGCCCAGGAGGCGTTGGTCCGCGCCCAGGTCAATGCCACGACGGATCGTCGGCGAAAAAAACGTGATTTCCGCAGTTTGTGGATCACCCGTATCAGCGCCGCCTGTCGCCGCCGGGAGATTCGTTACGGTCAGTTTATTTGTGGCCTGAAGATTGCCCAGGTGGGGATCAATCGCAAAATGCTGTCTGAAATGGCCATTCATGATCCGGAAGGTTTTGATAAAGTGGTTGAGATCGCTAAAGCTACATCCGCCGCTACGGCTTAGATCGTGATGACGGAGGGCGAAATTGAGTGAGTCGCTGGAAAAATTCAACCAGGTAAGCAAACAGGCAATAACTGATCTTGATCAGGTTAGCAGTCTGAAAGAGCTGGAAGATTTTCGGATTAAATACCTCTCCCGCAAAGGTGAGGTGACCGGATTGCTGAGCCTGCCGGGTAAGCTCCCCAAAGAGCTCCGTCCGCAGGCGGGTAAGTTGGCTAATCAGGTCAAGAATGAAGTCACCCAGGCGTTCAAGAAATGTCAGCAGGAGTTGGGGCTGCAAAGCCGTGACAAGGGCAAGCCTTTTTTCGATGTCACCCTGCCGGGTAAGCCCGTCAAGCTGGGTTGTCGGCACGTGATTTCGCAGACCGTTAATGATTTGCTGGAATTATTCGGCCGGATGGGTTTCGAGGTGGGTTACGGTCCGGAAGTTGAAGACGAGTATCATAACTTTGTCGCGTTGAATATCGATGAGGAACACCCGGCACGCGATCC
>DAOWAK010000077.1 GCA_030634605.1 Sedimentisphaerales bacterium | reverse complement strand
CCGGCGATGTGGAATAACGTAAAAAAATTATGGGTGCGGTTTCGCACTTTTTCTTGAGCGGCTCGGTTGGGTTTCGGATAGGCAGGGCCTTTTTTGGCCAAGCGGACGACAATTTTAAACAGGTTCGGTGAACTTTATGAAAGTACATTTTATCAAAAACCGTCCTGAAGGCCCTGCTGGAGTGCAATTAACGAAACGTAAAACTGCGAAAGTTAACTATGGGAATTGATATAGAAATAGCCGACTGTCAGGATTCGCTGGAAGTGGACCCTGAGCGGTTACGTGAAACTGCCACCGCGGTTTTGCGGGATCGCGGAGTTGTCTCTGCCCAGGTGAGCATCGCGGTGGTGGACGATGCCGTGATCCGGGAGTTGGAAAATCGCTATCATGGCATTGATGAAGCAACCGATGTCCTGAGTTTTGATATGCGCGATGAAACAACCGGAGAATCTGATCCATCAGGAGAATCGGATTCGGATGATGAATCTGAATCGGCTCCGCAAGTGGACTGCGAGATTGTGATTAACGCTCAGCGGGCGCTTACGGTCGCACAGGCCGACGGGCATGAGCCGGTGGCGGAGTTGAATCTTTATCTTGTGCATGGACTGTTGCATCAGTTGGATTTCGACGATCAAGCCGAGGTCCAGGCCCAGATGATGCATGAAAAAGAAGACCAGCTGCTGAATCAACTGGGATTCGGTAATGTTTTTTACCGGGAAAATAAGGAGTAATTTTTGTGGACGACCCTGGCTTGTGGCCTTTGATATTTTCCGTTGTATGTACTGTTTTGACCACTTTTTTTTCCGTGACCAATCTCGCGCTGCGTCATCCCTCCTGGGCCAGACTGGAAGAAGCCTTTGCCGCAAAAAAGAAACCTCAGCGCATCCAGTTTATCCGGCAACATCTAGCCCGACTGATCTATACAACAGCGATTTTTCGATTGCTGTCCAACCTGGCGTTTTTGTTGGGGCTTACCTATTATTATTCCGTTAAGTTCACCGATTCCAATGGCGTTAATCTGGTTACTTTGCTGGGGGTGTTTGTGGTTTCGGGGATCATCCTGATGGTTTTTTCGATAACCATCCCCAATACCTGGGCCAAGCACAAGGGGACGACAATTTTGTCAAATTGTTTTGGAGTTTTGCCGGTGCTGGAGTTTTTGGCGTGGCCGCTTACTTCGTTGATGTTCTTGTTTGATCCGCTGGTTCGCAGATTGGCCGGGGTGGCTTCTGATGATGCCGCCGGCTCTCTGGAGGAGCGTCAGGAAGAGCTGCTCAGCGTTGTCGAAGAGCAGGAAAAAGAAGGAGTGGTGGACGAGCAGGAACGCGAAATGATCGAATCGGTGCTGGAATTCGGCGATACCACCGCCGGCGAGATAATGACTCCGAGGACCGAGTTGAGCGCTATCGACGTCAAGTCCGGCTTTTCCGAGGCGGTTGAAATTTTGATTCGCGAGGGGCATTCCCGCTATCCGGTTTACGAAAAAAACATCGATAACATTATCGGCATGTTGTATGCCAAGGACCTGCTCGTTGATTTGAATAATCCCGATCAGTCGCCCGGGATACAGCACCGCCTGCGTAAGCCTTATTTTGTGCCCCAGGTCAAGAAGCTACCCGACCTGCTGCATGACTTCCAGACGCAAAAGGTTCACTTGGCGGTGGTGCTGGACGAATATGGCGGCACCGCGGGCGTGGTAACTATCGAGGATATTTTGGAAGAGATTGTGGGCGAGATAACCGACGAATATGAACCGCCCCAGGCTGAGCCGCTCAAGAAGCTTGACGATAACACTTTTGAGGTCGATGCCCGTTACGAAGTGGATCAGCTAAACTACGAGCTGGGTATCGAAATTCCCGAGGACGAATCTTACGAGACTATCGGCGGGTTTGCCTTTGCGAAACTTGGATCGATTCCGAAGATCGGTCGGACTTTTGAGCATGACAATCTGAAAATTACCATCCTTGACGTCGGTCAGAGAAAAATCAATCGACTGAAAATTGTCAAATTACCCCCGCCGGATGAGCAGCAGGAATAATTCATTACGGGAAAATCCGGTGCGGGCGAAATTAATCACTTGAATCAACATGGCAGCTATAAAAGATCAGGCAATCTGTCTTGGCACGCGCAAGTATTCCGAATCCAGCCAGGTAGTTACCCTGTTTGGCCGCGAACATGGTAAGATCAAAGCGCTGGCCAAGGGAAGTCGCCGGCCAAAGTCCCGCTTTGGCGGCGGGATCGAGCCCCTGACTTGTGGGAGCATAATTTTCAGCCCGGCTTCGGCGGATGCGTCGCTTTCGGCCCTGATTGAATTCGATCTGGTTGAATCGTTCGCCGGGCTGAGAAATGATTTGCTTACCCTGCACAGCGCTCAATACGCCGGTTATCTGCTGGGCGAATTCACCGAAGAAATGGATCCGCACGAGGATTTGTTTGACAGTTTTTACGAGTGTCTGGATAACTGGCAGGGAACTGATCGGCCGGGTGAGATGTTGATTTGGTTTATTCTGACTCTGCTCGATCAGATCGGGTTGGGTATCCAGTGGCAAAGGTGCTCCGCCTGCAGCCGCGAAATGCCCGGCCGCGGGCGGTTGTATTTCAGCAGTTCCGTCGGAGGGATGATTTGTCCGGATTGCGAGCCGGCGGTGACAGATAAAAAATTTATTGAGCCGACGGTTCTGGGAATTCTACGCGAGCCGGACAGGGTGTCCTCGTTCCAAAACCGCCAGGTGGTTGACGTCCTCGATCTGCTGAATTATCATCTGCGCGAGCAGTTGGGCAGGGAGCCGAAAATCATGACTTTTATGAATCAATTGCTCAGGCAGCAGCTAAGGTAATGCAATTGACAGATTACCAGGATAATAGTGACAGTTGGGAACCGGATAGCGATTTTGATGACGATTGTCCCGCTCCGGACGATGAGGATTTGCAGGCCCAGGATGGATCGCTGGAGGAAGCTCAGGAGGATTTGCTGAAATTTCGGGACTTTCATCAGCAGTGCTGCCCTAACTGCCACCAGCCAATCACCCCGGAAATGGACAGTTGCCCTTTTTGCGGCGACATAATTTTTCGTCATCTGACCGATGGGATTTTTGCCCCGAAAAAAGGGATTTTTACGAAAATATTCGCTTTTTTCATCATTTTGCTGGTGATAATGGCTTTGCTCGGCCTGCTGCTTAGTATGATTCCCTAAAAGCAACGCTGAAATTCTGATAAATTGGTCAATCGATTTCTGCCTTCACCAGATTCATCTGTCTCAGGCAAGTCTTGGCTCAAAATTGCCTTTCCGTGATTTGCCAACCATAATTTCCAGGTAAATTATCACAAATCTGCATTTATTAGTCAAAAAACGCACTGAAATTAACCTGTCTTACGCCTCCCTGACGATATACAACATTAGGCTGTGGGTCTCCCGGCAATGCTGGGACAGCCTGGCTTGGAGGGTCCGGGCAACGGCGAGCTCGGATCCTCTACTTTTTTGCGCATTTTTTATTCATTTCTCATTTTTCATGTTGTCTGAGGTAAACGTTTGGGGTGGATTTTGACCCTGGACCAGACTGTGAAATTGTAGGGAAAAATAACTTAAAGCTTTGCTGACAGGCATGATAGGGCAATTTTTAAATATTTGCTCTATGCGGATTGCAGCAATGGTACAGATTTTGCTCATTATACTCTTACAGAAGAGAGGCGGGGCGAGTCTAGGACGCCCCAGTAACCGAGAGAGTCGTCTGTCTTTCCGGAGCCACCATCGGGAAACCACTTGAGGTAAGACAGTGTTGTCTATCCATGCGAGAGTATCCGGCAGGGTAGCTGTATATACCGGTAATTCCAGCCAATTGCAGCATATCAGGGCAATTTTGCAGAACTGTTGCGCAGATACCGCAATTTACGAATCGCTATCGGCTTTGGAAAATCTGTTCAACGCTCAAGCCCCTGCGGTTCTGGTGTTGGCGGTTTCCGGGGAATCCCCCGCTGCAGTCAATTTCAAATCTAATGTTCCAACTGATTCGGCAGAGTCAACAGGAACTGCCCAGCAGGCGGAGCTTGTTGGACTGATTAATTTTCTGACGAGATTTTTTCAAGTTCATCCAGACAGTCGGGTCATTGTTGCAACTCCGGAAAAATTATCCCTGGAGAATCTCTGCCAGTTAATTTTGGAGGGGATTGAAAGCGTAGTTAATTATCAGCAGTCGGATTTTCCCGAGAGGTTGCAAGAGCAAGTCTGCAGAGCCTGGGAAAATTACACTCACAAGCTCGAACAGAACAAGTCAGTTCAACAGCATTTCGAAATGAATGGTCTGGATGGCTTTGTCAGTGCCAGTGCAGCTTTGCGGAAGGTGGTTAACCGGGCGGTCCGGGCGGCCAGGATTTCTGACGCCAGTGTGATTGTCCAGGGCGAATCGGGAACCGGTAAGCAGCGAATTGCCGAATTGGTTCATAAGCTGGACCCGAAACGGAAAAAGCATAACTTTGTTTGTGTCAACTGTGCAGCTATAACCGGCACCCTGGCAGAGAGTGAACTGTTCGGCCATCGCAAAGGGGCCTTCACCGGTGCGACGGAAAATCGGCTGGGTTATTTTCGCACAGCGGACAAGGGTACGATTTTGCTGGACGAAATTGGTGAGCTGCCCTTGAGTTTGCAGTCCAAGATTTTGCGGGTGCTTCAGGAAGGGTTGGTAATGCCGGTCGGTTCGGATAAGGAGTATCACGTCGATACACGGATTATCGCGGCGACCAACCGGAATCTGGAGCAGATGGTCAAGGCGGAGCAGTTTCGGCTGGATTTGTACCAGAGGCTCAATGTTATCCAGATAACGGTGCCGCCGTTGCGTGAGCGCAAGGATGATGTTCCGGTGCTGTTTGAGTTGTTTTTGAAGAAATACGCCCATTACTACTCCGAAGCTATCCAGTGGGTGAATCCGGCGGTTTACGATTTGCTGGCCGGGGCGATAGGCCAGGGCAATGTTCGTGAGTTGGAGAATATTGTTCGGCGGATACTGACATTTAAGGAGTCGGGTCAGGCTATCGAGCTGGTCGATCTGCCGGACGAGATAATCGCCCAGACCATCCGTCAGGGGGATATCGAGCTGGATGCGCAGGTGCCGCAAAACACCATAAATCAGCTGCTGAGCGGCCCGGCCCGGCTGGGGCAGGTGATGGACAGCTATGAACGGACGATTCTGTCCCGGCTGTTGAGAAAGATCCGCAATCAGTCGGCTCTGGCGGATCGGTTGGGGATAACCCGGCGAACATTGTACAACAAGCTGCAAAAGTACAACTTGCGTTGACCGGGGCAATAGTCGGGGGTAAAGCAATCGGGGGAAAATTAATCGGCGGGGAATTAAATGGCGTAAAGGTTTTTCGGTGGGAAATTCCTTTCCAGGTTGTGCAGAAAATTTCACATTGATTCATTGAGTGTGATGGTGGGGCAATAATCCTTTTTTTGGAAGTTTCAGGAGAGATTCTGCCGGTTTGCTGACGGCATGAATCGAAGGTGTGGGAAAGGGGTGGGCGAAGCTGGGAAAAAAGTTTCTCGATCATCATGGTGGTTTTTTTGCTCAAGTAAGCGTCGGGAAAGCTATCCCAAAAAAATGTTGCGGTAACGCTGTGTATTTAAAGGGGTTATGAAATGTCTTTAAAAAACAAGCGATAAGAAAGTTACTGGCACGGGCATTGCTCTATTGTATAGCAGAGGAAAAATGAGCTGTTTTGAGACCGGGAGAGATGTTGCGTGGAGTTTGAATTGCAATTCCATTAGGTTGTGAAATGGCTTTTAGAGGAGTTGGAAAATAAGATGTTGAATGCGGATGTAGCGTCCGGTTCGCTGGTAAGTTTCGATTTATGTAGCGTGGTGTGCCCGGACTCGGAAGACGTTTTGTGCAAAGCGTCTGGTAATCTGGAGTTGTCCGGAACAGTTGTGCTGTTCAGCGACGATGGCGACAACAAAGGTTATTATGCTGTTGTGGAAGTTGATGGGATAGCGACGCCTCTGATTGTTCCGGTGAATAATATTCGTCGGCAAGTGAAAGAGGTAAGCTAGGCCAGTTGGAAAGGATTTAATCTCTGTCTCTGGTGCAGCCTCTTGAGAACCGACAGGACATGAATAGAGAAAGAGTTCCGAAGGTTACAGGTGAGAACGAGATAATTAGCGATACAATTTAGCTCTCTCTCTCTCTCCCAGGCCTTGGTTGAATTGCTTGCAATCTTACCAGGCTTGGAAATAGATCAGCCCCGCGATTCGCACGAATCTGCGGGGCCGATTCTTTTTTAGGGGTAGCCGATTTAGGGGTAGCTGATTTAGGGGTAAAGTACCGGGTTTACTCGTCCTGAATGAAAACACTATGCCGGTTTTTTTGTTATTGCTGAAATAACCAGAGGTTATAGTCGGCGCTGCCCGGCATT
>DAOWAK010000004.1 GCA_030634605.1 Sedimentisphaerales bacterium | reverse complement strand
CTTCATCTAAACCATTTTCAATACCAAGAAATTTGCAATTTTCCTTAAAGATTTTTGTGAATTCTCGATGGAATTCGGGAGCCAATCCAAATTCATTTTGCAATACATTATCAAGAAACTCGTCATTAGGTAAATTCGAGTTTCCATAATATTCATAAACCTTCTTGAACAGATCAATGTTAAAGAAGGTATCAATCATTTTTTGCCTTTTCGTTTGTTCGTCTCCAGCAAAGAAAATGGCTCTACCAAGATCAGCGAGTTCGATTTTTTCCCGGCCGGCTTGAAATGCGGCGATACGCATCACCCACCCGGCAGTTACCGTTCCCAGAAGCAGGCTTTGAATGCCCTCGGTAAGGCTGTAGCGGTAAAAGTTGTGTCCGCAATAACCCATCCCGGCTATTCGGCAGGTCAGGTAGCGAGTCATTAGCTGCTGCACGTCAGCGGGCCAGGTTCCGAAATCCGCTTCGAGGTCCTGCAAATTACAATCCGGCCAGTCGGGCTGAACCGCAGGAAGAGGCCCTTCCAACTGGCGCATTTGTTTTTCCAGCCGGGCCAGACGCAGCCGATTCTTTAAGGTTTTCAGCGGTCCTGTTTTTTTTGCGGTGATGATTGTAGTGGGCTGACAGAGCAGGAAGAAAATCTGGCCGAGCAGCTTGCGGGGTTTTCCAGTTACCGCTTTTTTGGGGATTTGCTGTTGCTGGATCTCAGCCAGTAACCCACCCTGAATCATGCCTACCAGATCGTCAAAATTTTCATCGGTAACATTTTGCCATTTAATCTCACTGAGATAATCCACAAAACTCCGCAACCACTGAAGTCGGTCGGTCAAGGTCACCGCATCACTGTTGACCATTTTCAGGAGAATTTCATTGATTGCTTCGAAATATTTTACTGACACTTTCTGTTTGGGACAGATTTCCGGCAGTTCAAGCTTTTCGATATCGGCGGTGATTAGTTCCCGGGCCATTCGCTTGAGGTCTTTGCGGTGTTCATCCAGATTTTGACCGAGGTTTTCGCAAACTGCAGGGCAATCGAAACGCAATCCCAGATGCAAACGTCCGCCCACCGGGGTCAAAACGAAAGGATACAACTGGCAGGCGAGGGGCTTGGCTTTGAGGCCGAATTTTTTATGGATGACGCAGAGGTTGTCTTTGCCGAGAAAAACACAACTGCCGTCGAACCGCTTAGCCAATCCAAAGCCCAGCTTCCCGGCGGCCCGGTGAGTTACGAACAATTCATCAACTCCGAGGGTTTCACGCCAGTTTTCCTGGGCTTCGATGGCTTGGCGTTCCCCCGGTCGAACCGCCACCAGAAAACTGCGACAGCCGGCTCCGCAGCATTTACAGCTGTATTTCTGCTGCTCTTTCAGTTCTGGGTGAATCTGAATTTTCATGACCGAACTTTAACATCTTGGGATTAAATTTGCCAGAAAACGTTCATAGTCCCCCTTGTCGGCTAAATTTTTGCCGGAAATCGCTCTTAATCACCCGTTAGAAGAATTTTTTCATTTTTGGCGGTTAAAGGCTTGACGAAAAGTTAGGCGCATCTTACAATATGCTTCGCGTTGAACTTACTGGAAGTTTGGCAGCAGGAAATCGGCGGTAAAAAAATAACGACTAAATAGCATAAGTGCATGACAAATAAAGAATTAAGTTCAAGTCTGGAAGATTATCTCGAAGCGATTTACCGCATTTCTGAAAAGAAGCTGGTTGCCCACGCCAATCAGATCGCCAAGACCCTCAACGTCGCCAAATCCAGCGTATCCTGGGCACTTAAACAGTTGTCTGATAAGGGGTTAATTAATTATTCGCCTTACGAAGCTATTTCGTTGACCGATGAGGGCAAAACCGTGGCGAGAAAGATTGCTGGGCATCATGATGAAATAAAAAACTTTTTATGCAAGGTTTTGGCGGTCGAGCCGAGTCTGGCGGAGGAAAATGCCTGCCGTCTGGAGCATGTGCTGGACAAGGATGTGCTGGATCGGATGCGTCAGTTCGTAGATTTTCTGGAAAAATGCCCGCGTACCGGCAAGCAATGGGTTCGGGATTTCAGCCAATTTTGCCAGAAAGGCTGGAACCTGGAAAATTTTCCTGAATGTTCATCAGAATGTTCCGGTCAGTTGGGTGATTTGGCTGGTCAGGTCTGTGGAAATTCGCAGCAGGATGAGGGACTACCCAAAACCTCCAAGCCCCGTGACCAATATATTCAGGAGCATTTGAAAGATGTGCTGGCCGAAAGCGACCGCGCTTTGACTGAAGTTCAGGAATCGGTCATTGATGTTTTTATGAACTGCGAAAAGCACCTCAGTATGGAGATGATTTTGCAGCAGTCGCGACAGAAAAATCCATCCGTGCGTCGTGAAGACGTCGAACAAACCATGAGGATTTTGTGCGAGCATAAGATTGCCCGCTCACTGCGTTTTGAGGATCGGATTGTTTATGAACACTATCATCCCGAATCTCATCACGATCATTTGTATTGTGTCAAGTGCGGAGCGATTGTGGAATTTTTTGATCCGCGGATTGAATCGCTGCAACAGGAAAACGCTCAGGGTGCGGATTTTCGTCTGCTGATGCATAATCTTAATCTATACGGAGTTTGTCAGGATTGTATCAAAGCTGAAAGCCGGGGACGTAGTCTGGATCAGTGTCTCACCGGGGAGTCGGTCCGGATAGCTTCGGTAACCGCTGATGACCAGACCACCCGACGGCTTAGTAACATGGGCCTGTCGCCGGGCAGGTTGATCCGGGTGTTGAACGATAGTTGTGCCGGCGGACATGTTCTGGTGATGGTTGGCGAGTCCCGATTGATGCTGGATCCGCAGACCGCCCGGAATGTTCGCGTTCGGCATGAATCGACCGAGCCGGCGTTGTTTTCCCCGAGAGGTCGTCGCCGAAGGCACCGGCACATCGCCGATAGAATGCCTCAGGCCAACAATGAATAAATAATATGCATAAGGTAGCAACAAATGGAACAGCCTTTAACTTTGGCCGATCTTGAACCCGGCTGCAAAGCAAAAATTTTACGAATCCAGGGTAACAGCCCTTTCAAGAAACGGCTGCTGGAGATGGGGCTGGTTCGCGGCGAGGTAATTGAAAAATTAAAACTGGCTCCGCTGGCAGATCCTGCTGAGTATGTGATAAAAAATTATCATATCAGTCTGCGGCGCGAGGAAGCGGGGGATATAATTCTAGAGGAACTGATTTGAATATACCCAATGGGTATCATAATTCCTGGCAGGGCCTGCCCTAAAGGGCTGTCAGATTTAGATTTACAAAATGAGCAACATGGTATTTTGATTTGTGATCGGTATATCAGACTGTTTATTGAATTGATGCCTTTGGCGAGCCTTTTTACGAAAGTTGAAAATGCACGATTGCGATCCTGAAAAAAGTAAAGTCCCGGTTGATAATGCTGCTGCTGTTGGGATTAAGACCATCACGGTGGCGTTGATGGGGAATCCCAATTCCGGTAAGACCACGATTTTTAACAATCTTACCGGTGCCCGTCAACACGTGGGCAACTATGGCGGCGTAACCGTGGAGACTAAAGAAGGGACTCTGCGGCACGGTTCCTGGCGGATTAAGATGGTGGACCTGCCGGGCACTTACTCACTAACGGCCTACTCAATGGAGGAGATTATCGCCCGTGATTTCATTATCCAGCAAAAGCCTGATGTCATCGTTGACATTGTGGATGGGGCCAACATCGAAAGGAACCTCTACCTGGCGGTGCAGTTGAAGGAACTGGGCGTGCCCATGGTGCTGGTGCTGAACATGGCTGACGAGATGAAAGCCAAGGGTTTGCATGCGGACATCAAGAAATTGAGCGAGATAATCGGCGCCCCGGTGGTTCCCGCTGTTGGTGTACGCAACCGGGGCACGGATAAAATTGTGGCTCGAATTATTGAAGTGGCCCAGGGCAGTTGGTCCCAGCCAGAAAAGGTACCCGTGCATTACGGCAGCGAGATCGAAAACGAATTAAAAAAAATCGCCGCACCAATTGCCCGACAAGCCGGCAAAATCAAACAGACCGGGGCAGATTGTGACTATCCGCTTTGCGTAGAAATCAATCCGCAGTGGGTAGCGTTGAAACTGCTGGAAAATGACAGCGAAGTAATCCACAAAGTACATGACAGTGCAATTCGCCAGGAAGTCAATCAACAGGTGCAGCACAGCCGGAAATACCTGACATCTATATACGGCGAAGATCCCGAGTCAGTAATAGCTGAGCAGCGTTATGGTTATGTTCATGGGATCTGCCGGACCGTCATTCGCCGCACCAGCGAGGCACGGATCAATTTTTCCGATAAACTCGACAAGGTTCTTACCAATCGCCTGCTGGGACTGCCGATTTTCGCGGCGCTGATGTATGTGACCTTCTGGTTTGTTTTCGCGGCGGGGCAATATCCGATGGGCTGGATCGAAATCGGCCAGCAGATCCTTGCCGAGCAGGTCAGCAATCTTTGGCCGAGCGGTTCTGACAGCGTTTTGCGTTCACTCATTGTCGATGGAATTATCACCGGCGTGGGCGGAGTGGTTATTTTTCTACCCAACATCATGCTGTTGTTTTTGGCATTGTCACTGCTGGAAGACACCGGCTACATGGCCAGGGCGGCCTTCATTATGGATCGACTCATGAAATGGGTCGGGCTGCACGGCAAGAGCTTTATCCCCATGCTTACCGGGTTTGGTTGCTCGGTGCCGGCGATAATGGCTACGCGAATTCTGGACAACCGCCGTGACCGGTTAACGACAATTCTGATTTTGCCCTTGATGAGTTGCGGCGCCCGGGTACCGATTTATTTGCTTATCATCCCGGCGTTTTTCACCTCGGCTCGCTCGGCATCGGTGGTGATGTATTCGATGTACCTGATCGGCCTCGTGATAGCAATCGTGTGTGCCCGGCTGCTGCGCTCGACGATGTTCAGGGGTGAGTCTTCACCTTTTGTAATGGAGCTACCCCCCTACCGAATTCCCACTTTAAAAGCGGTGCTGATTCACATGTGGCAGCGGTCGTGGCTTTACCTGCGAAAGGCGGGAACGGTCATTTTGGCTTTTTCCGTCCTGATGTGGTTTTTGGCTTCGCACCCACAATTGCCCCAGGAACGGATTGAGCAATTAAGGCAGGAAAAAGCTGTCGCCCTTGAGCAGCAAGGCAATTATTCCGCTTCGGAACTTGCGGCGGTCCAATTGACTAATCAGCAACTGCAGGATGCCAGATTATCTTATTCGATAACCGGACGGCTGGGCCGGACGTTGGAGCCGTTATTGAAACCGCTGGGATTTGACTGGCGGATCGGCACTGCTCTGGTTGGTTCGTTTCCAGCTAAAGAGCTTTTTGTCTCACAGATGGGCATCGTGTTTTCGCTGGGCGAAGTTGAAACCGAAGAATCTCTAGGCCAGGCGCTGCATTCGGATCAGGACCAGCCTGACGCTGCCTCTGCAAATTCTTCCACACAGGCCGCTTTGCGAACGCGATTGAAGCAAGCCTACAGTCCGCTGGTGGGATTTTGCATAATGCTTTTCTGCCTGATCAGTGCGCCCTGCATGGCTACGGTGGCGGTTACCCGGCGGGAAACCAATTCCTGGCGCTGGCCGATGTTTCAGTTTTTTGGACTGACGGGTCTGGCCTATTTGATTACTTTAGTCGTCTATCAGGTGGGCAGTTTTGTCCAGATTGGCATTTAGCTCACCAGGATGTATGAAATTTAACATGTAATGAATTTTAGGTGAATTATGGGTGATATAATTGCTTACATTGTCGTTGTTCTGGTGCTAATCATGGTGGGCTGGGCGTTTATCCGAACCCTCAAAAAAGGCGGCGGTTCGCACCATTGCTGTTGCGGCCTGGATTCCAAAACCTGTGTCCCCACAGATAAATGTGCCGCAAACGTGGTAAATAAAAACCATAACAACACCAAATCTGATAGCAAAAATAATTGCTGTCCTGGCGAATAATTTTCTCTATATTGACATAACTTATTATTTACCAATGACATAGATCATTTGCGTCTGGTGAGAGCACTGACTCCTGTTACACTTTCTTGAAATCCCACACACAATTTATTTGTTTGCCATACGAACGCTTTTGTTTTACATTGAATACTGATTCATTATATGTAGCTGATTGTTATATACCCATTGGGTATACAAGGGGATTTTGTTGCGGCTGACCGATGCTATTCGCAACGGTATCAACCAGGGGATTTTCCGCAACGATATCGATCCGGATGATTTGGTCATTGCCCTGGAAGGTTTGACTGACGGTTTTGCTTATGCCTGACTGGAAAATCCGGGCACCTTTCCTTATGAAGAAAAAGAACAAAGCATGATAGATTTTTTTACCAGTGGAGCTAAAGGCTGATAATGCTTTCACAAAATTCAAACCGAATAAAAGGTTTCCCGAAACTTGGTTTCCTGTCGCTCTTGCTGCTGTTGTTTGCGTTGGCCGGTTGCCCCAGTCAGCAGCGCATCGAGAAAGATTTCCAGCAGCGCCGGGAAGTTAGTTATCAGAATCTTATGCGGGCCGGACAAGACCAGAGTTCTGCCGACCTGGAGATGGCTGCCGGGCAAATGACCATGTCCGATTGTCTGGAGTTGGCATTGCGACACAATAAAGACGTGCAGCTTGCCAAAGAAAACCTGCTTGAAGCGAAAGGGCAAATGACCGAAGCCATTGCCACCGCATTGCCGACGGCGAGCTTCACCGGTTCCGCCCTGCGAAACGACAACAGCGGATTTGCCGCCCAGAAAGAAACTTACGACTTGATGGTTCTGGCCCGGCAGCCTTTGTATCTCGGCGGTTTAGCCGGAGCCGCTATCGACTCTGCAGCGGTGTTCTCCTATATGTCCCAGCAACAGCTACGTCAAGTGCTTCACGATGTTTACCGTAAAGTTCGACAAGCTTACCTGGACAGCCTGCTGGCAACGAAGCTGGTTAAAGTGGCCCAGCAGTCCAAGATCGACGCCGATGAACTTTTGCTCGACACCGAAAAGCAGTTTAAGTACGGCACAGGAACAAAATTCGACGTGCTCCGGGCCCGCGTTCGGGCAACTTCGCTAGAGGCCGAGTTAATCCGCCGAAAAAACCAGGCCGCCATCAGCATAACAAACCTGCTCAATGTGCTCGGGGTTTCGCAACTGAGCGACATTCAACTGACCGACACGTTACTATTTAAAAAACAACCTCCCGCTGTCCGGGACAATCTGTTCCTGGCTATGAAGCAAAGACCGGAACTACTCATCGGCGAAGCCATGATTCGCCTGGCCCGCAACAACGTCAAGGCTCAACAGGCCACAGATCGGCCCAAGGTGTATTTGCAGGGAATGTACCAGAGAACTTACCCGGGCTTTTCTGCGAATTTCGGCGATCTTATCCCAAGCGATGATGAATCGGAGCCGGGTGATGACAGCGGCGGTGCTGCTCCGTCGTTCGGCGGCAAAGAGTGGGAACGAACCATGAGCGGCGGGCTCGTCATGGAATGGCCTTTCTTCGACGGCTTCGCTACCGCCGGCAGGGTGACTCAGGCAAAAGCTGATCTGCACCGCCAACAGATCGGACTGAGAAAACTGGAACAGCAGATTCAATTTGAATTACATCAGTCTGTCCTGAACTTACAAAGCAGCGAAAATTTCGTTCAATCGCAATCGGGCAACGTTGACAGCGCGGAAGAATCGCTGCGACTGTCACAGGTAAATTATCGCGAAGGAACCGGCACTTCACTTGACGTGATTTCCGCCCAGACCGCCCTGGATCAGGCACGAGCCGATTATATCACCGCCGTGCACGCCTATGAAATTTCGTGGCTGAACCTCCAGTGGTCGATGGGGAATATTGATTTTGGACTTCCAGATAACGCCGCTACAAATGAAAACGAATTGGCCGAGACTAAAACTGCAACTCTAAACGAAACCGAACCGGCCCAGCCCAACAGTAAGCCTGGTGAACCAGAAAACTAACAGGCAATGTAGGAAAACTGAACTATGAAAAAGTTTTTGATTATTCTAATAATTGTTTTAGCCCTCGCAGGCGCGGCGGGCTATCGGATTTACGACATGGCAACTACCGAAGCGGTCGAAAGCGTGCAAAAAATCCAGGAAAAATCCGGTGTCCCTGTGCGGGCATTCGAAGCCGAACATGCCGATCTGAAAAACACCGTTTCCGTCAGCGGTAGCATCGAGCCTTTCCAGACAGTGCACATTTGTCCGGTTATTGCCGAAAGAATCCAGACCATTCATGTCAAGGTTGGCCGAAAGGTCGCCAAAGATGATCTGCTCGTCACCCTGGACCCCACCAAAAGCAAACTCAATCTGGCCGCGACCCATGCTTCACGAGATTTAGCACAACATCAGTTGGCCGAATTGCTCAACGGCTCCCGTCCCGAAGAAATCGAAACCGCCCGAGCCGCTGTCGCCCAAGCTCAGGCTTTCTTTCAACTGCAGCAGTTGGAACTGGAACGGTTCAAAAAGCTCTACGAAGAAGAAGCCACCACTCTACGTCAACTCCAAACCGCCGAAAATCAATTCAACACCGCCAAAGCTGCTCTCGATTCCGCCCAGGCCCAATTCAACCTGATAAAAAAGGGACCGCGCGACGAAGACATCGCCATGGCCCGCACGCAACTGGAGTCCGCCCGGGTATCGGTCCAACAAGCCGAGCGGGATTTGGCCGATCATTATCTAACCAGCCCCTTCGACGGCCGAACCACCGTCCACCTGTTGGAGCCCGGCGATATCGTCGATTTCAACCAGCCGATTTTTCAGGTGCTGCAGATCGATCCGATTTACCTGGTGCTGGAAGTGTCCGAACTTTACATCCCAAAACTGAAACTGCAAATGCAGGTCAACATCACCGTTGACGTCCTGCCCGGCGAAATTTTCACCGGCACCGTCGATCAGATCAACCCCCAGGCCAACGATGCTACCCGTGGCTTCACTACCAAGATCCTCATCGATAACCAGGACGAAAAATTAAAACCCGGAATGTTTGCCCGCGCCCGGATAGTTATCGGGGAAATCGCGAACGCCCTTGTGGTTACCACAGACGCCATCCGCTTCGAAGGCGGCCAGGTTTTTGTGCTGGTGGTTGACGATTCGCTGACCGTCCAGAAACGCAACATCACCACCGGAGCAGCCTTCGATAATCTCACCCAGGTCATCGAAGGCTTAAACGCCGGCGAAAAAGTTATCACTCTCAGTCAGGACATCGTTCAGAACGGCTCAAAAGTGATAATCACCCCTGAATCAGATTTATTAAATCCTGAAGAAAACTAATGAACACTATGCACGTGAGAACGCTATGAACTTAACCAAAACATGTGTTTCGCGCCCGGTCCTGGTAACGATGATTATGGCGGGATTGGCCGGCATCGGCATCTTCTGTTACGTACAGTTGTCCCAGGAGCTATTTCCGAATGTTGAATTTCCGATAGTCACGGTTACCACCATTTACGAAGGTGCCGGCCCCTCCGAGATTGAACAGCTAATCAGTAAGGAACTCGAAGACGAAGTTAGCACCGTCGAAGGTATCAAGCACCTGCGCAGTATCTCGCAGCGGGGTCTCTCTCTGGTGCTGGCGGAATTTTACCTGGGCACCGATATAGATGTCGCCGCCGCCGATGTCCGGGCCAAGGTTAACCTCGTCCGTCCAACGCTGCCCGAAGAAGCCAAAGATCCCATCACCATGAAATTCGACTTCAACGCCCAACCCGTCATGCAACTGTCAATCTCTGCCGATCGATCTTTACGCGAAGTCTTCCACACCGCCGAACAACAGATCAAAGACCGCATCTCAACCGTGCCTGACGTTGCTTCGGTAGAAATCGTCGGCGGCCAGGATCGCGAAATTCACATCTTCGCTAAGCAACAGCGACTCCGCGCCATGGGGCTCAGCATCACCGACGTAGCTGCCGCCGTAGCTGCTGCCAACCTCGAAACACCCGGCGGACACATCTCCCAGAACGCCCGCGAATACAGCATCCGCCTCCGCGGAAAATTCACCTCCCTGGATCAGATTCGTAACCTAAAAATCCCCGTAACCAGTGGCCGAGACATTTACCTGCGCGAAGTGGCCGAGGTTAAGGACTTTTACAAAGACATCCGCGAAAAAACCCGCGCCGACAATAAAGTCTGTGTCGGCATGAGCGTCAAAAAACGTGCCGGCGGCAACACCATTGCCGTGGATAAGGGCGTTCGTAAACAAGTAAAGCTGCTGCTCGAGGCCCTGCCCGATGATTATGATATTATCGTGCAGGACGAACAGGCTTCCTGGATCACCTCTTCCATTCAGAACGTCTTCCAGAACATGTATATCGGCATCTTCCTGACCGCGGTGGCGCTGTTCCTGTTTCTGCACAGCTTCCGCAGCGTGCTGATCATCTCCATGACCATGCCGATCTCCGTCCTGGCCACCTTCATCATCATGTACCTGATGGGCTTCACCCTCAACATGATGTCACTAATGGGCTTGGCCATGACTATCGGCGTGCTGGTCAATAACGCTATACTGGTCCTGGAAAACATCACCCGTTACATTCATCTGGACCATCCTCCCGACCAGGCTGCTACCGAAGGCACCAACGAAATCGCTATCGCCGTCGCCTCCACCACCTTAACCAATGTGGTGGTTTTTGTGCCCATCGCCTTTATGGGCGGCATCGTCGGTGAGTTTTTCAAAGACTTCGGCCTGACCGCCACGTTCGCCACCATCGTTTCCCTTTTCATCTCTTTCACTCTGGCCCCGATGATGGCTGCAAAACTGCTTAACAAAAAGAACACCAGCGTAACCGGTCGCTCCCGGCTCGATCGCCTGGGTCAAGGCTTCGACAAACAACTGGACCAGTTGCGTAACGTTTATTCCAACGCACTTGACTGGTGCCTAAAACATCGTGTCAAAATTACGGTTTTAATATTCGTAATTTTCATCGGTTCTCTACAACTCGGCCGGTTCATCGGTTCGGAATTCATCACTCCCATGGACCAGGGCAAATTCGTGATCTCCCTGGAAATGCCCGTGGGTACCCGCTTCGAAGAAACTGACGCAGCAACCGCCAAAATCGAAAAAGCCCTCGCCAACCAGCAGGTTCTGCCCGAAATGGTTGGCTTGTACAGTTCCATCGGACGCACACTCGGCGGTGAGATTGGCGGCTCCAGCCAGGCGGTCAACGTCGCCCAGGTCCTGGTCACCATAGTGGACAAAACCGAACGCGACCAGAGCACCAAGGAAGTCATGGATCGCATCCGTCCCGATCTCGCCCGCGCCGCTGTCCCCGGAGCACGCATTAAATTGCTGGAAATCAGCGGGGGCGGAGGCGCTGAAGCACCTATTCAACTGGAACTCGTCGGCGACAACATCGATCGAGTCAACGATTTCGCCCAAAAAGCCCTGGCCATCATCAACGACCCTGAAAAGGTCCCCGGCGCCATTGATGTCGATACCAATTATCGCCTCGGCCAACCCGAAATCCGTATCATCCCCGACCGCGAAAAGTGCCGCGATTGTGGAATCGACACTCGTTATCTCTCCCAGGTCGTCGCGTCCAGCTTCGAAGGCATCCTGGTCAGTGAATACCGCGAAGGAGCCTTCAATTACGACATCCGTGTCCGCAGCGATGTCGAATCCCGCACGAACGTCGGCGATGTCGAAAAACTAACCATCATAAACCGCAACGGCGATCTCATCCCCCTGCCCCAGATCGCAAAAATTAACCACACCTTCGGCCCCGCCCAGTTGTTCCGCAAAAACCGCCAGTCCCTGATCACCATCAGTTGCAACGTCAGCGGCCGAAGCTCCGGTCAAGTTGTTGAGGACATGAAGAAAAACCTCAAATCCCTGAAAGCCGAATATCCCGGTTGCAATTTCGTCTTCGGCGGCGAAATCGAAATGATGCAGGAAAGCTTCGGCCGCTTAATCACCGCCCTGGTCATGGCGATCTGCCTCACTTACATGTTGCTCGCTTCGCTGCTGGAGTCCTTCCTGCAACCGCTGGTCATCATGATCTCGCTGCCGCTGAGCCTGATCGGGGTTTTCATAGCTTTGTTCCTGATGGGCGGCACCTTCTCCATCTTTTCCATCATGTCCATCATCATGCTCGTCGGCCTGGTCATCAACAACAGCATCATCGTCATCGACTACATCAACACCCTTCGCCGCCGGGGCATGGACCGCCGCGCCGCCATCCTCGAATCCGGCAGAACCCGTCTGCGCCCCATCCTCATGGCCAACCTCACCACCGTAATCGCCATGATCCCCTTAGCAATGGGAATGGGTTGGGGCGGAGAAATGCGTGCCCCCATGGCCATGGTCCAGATCGGCGGACTACTCGCCGGCGGCGGACTCGGACTGCTCATCGTACCCGTCATCTACACCATTCTCGACGACGCCAAACACTTCGTCGGCCGAATCTTCCACCGCCAAACCGACCTCGTCCATCACGCCGTAAAAGACCCGGATACCACCACCTGAAAACCACCCCATTGATAAGAACAAAGAAACCAACTTCAAACACTCACGTTCCAGGTTTTGAATTTCCGGATTTTGAACATTTGAATTTGTTTAGGATTTCGGAATTAGGAATTAGGAATCAAAAAACAGAGTGGGCGAATAAGCCGGGTTCTGTTCCCCGCACCAATTTAGACACCAGAAAAACTTCACTCCCGGACTAATCGAATTTTGCGAAATCTTATGCAACCCAGTTGTTTAGATGTCTAAATTGGTGCGGGGGACGGTCATTTATCTGGACCGACGGTTACCCGCCGGCTCGAGCGACCTACCCGAGCCTCGAACGCGCCGGGCCGACGCTTGGCTCTGTTTGGTCTTGCAACGGGTGGGGTTTGCCCTGCCGGACGACTCACGCCGACCGCGGTGCGCTCTTACCGCACCATTTCACCCTTACCCCGCACCAATCCGAACACTGCATTCGGCCCAATGTTCGGATTGGTACGGGGCGGTATATTTTCTGTGGCACTTTCCCGGGGATCACTCCCGGTGGCTGTTAGCCATCACCCTGCCCTACGCTGCCCGGACTTTCCTCCGGCACTTACGCACCGGCGACCGCCTCGCCCACTCTAACCACCCATTATACTACAAATTCGTTGCAACAGCCAAATTTCTCTGCTACATTTTAGCCCTTGGAGAAGAATATTTTGCCGGGTCCAGCTAAAACAAAACACTCATTCTTGCTCCGGCTTATCGCTGCCCCCAGAAATCCAGCCTTGTCGTTTGTCGCAGAAATTAAGTTCTACTTATTCTGCCATTTCAGTACCGCGCCGGTATCCGCCGAACAAGCCATGCTGGCGTACTTACCCAGCATACCATAATTCACCCGCGGCTCCGGACACTTCCAGCTCTTTTTCCGCTCCGTGAGTTCCTGCTCACTCAACTTAACCCTGATCGTGTTGGCGGGAATATCAATCTCGATAATGTCACCGTCCCAGAGCAACCCAATCGGTCCCCCGGCTGCTGCTTCGGGGCTGACGTGCCCGATGCACGCGCCGCGGGTACCGCCACTGAATCGCCCGTCGGTTATCAACGCCACGCTTTCACCCAGCCCGGCTCCCATAATGTAACTGGTCGGGCTGAGCATCTCCTGCATACCCGGTCCGCCCCGCGGTCCTTCATAACGAATAACCACCACATCGCCGGCCTTGACCTTGCCCGCCAGAATCCCCGCGCAAGCCTCTTCCTGACTGTCGAAAATCACCGCCGGACCGCTGTGGCTCAACATCGCCTGGGCCACCCCCGCACTTTTCACCACCGACCCATCCGGCGCCAGATTCCCCCGCAAAATCGCCAAGCCGCCCCTTTGCGAATAAGCATTGCCCAGCCGCCGAATGCACTGCTCGTCCTTGATCTGAGCCTCGGCAATATTCTGCCCCAGACTCTCACCCGTCACCGTCACGCAATCCGTATTGATCAAACCGTCAATCTGCGAAATCTCTTTCAATATCGCGCTGATCCCACCCGCCGCATCGACATCCTGCATGTGATAGGAACTCGAAGGCGATACCTTGCAAATGTTCGGACACTTCTGCGAAATCTTATTGATCCGCTCCAGATCGAAATCAATCCCCGCTTCATTGGCCAACGCCAGCGTGTGCAGCACCGTGTTGGTCGAGCCTCCCATCGCCACATCCAGCGCCATAGCGTTATCCAACGCCGCCGGCGTAACAATATCCAGAAACTTAATGTCTTCCTTTATCAACCCGACAATTCGTTCCGCCGCCCGCTTGTAAAGCTCAACCCGACGCGAATCAACCGCCGGCACCGAACCGTTACCCGGCAGCGCCACCCCCACCGCCTCGCACAGACAATTCATGCTGTTGGCGGTAAACATCCCCGAACAACTACCCTGCCCCGGACAGGCGCGATCCTCCAGCTCCTGCAACTGCTGCTCGTCGATCTTCCCCTGATTGCACTCCGCGACACCTTCAAAAATACTGATCAGATCCACCGTTTTCCCATCAGATGTCTCACCCGCCAGCATCGGCCCACCCGAAACAAAAATTGTCGGGATATTCACCCGCGCCGACGCCATCAGCATCCCCGGCGTTATCTTGTCGCAGTTGGGGATGCAGACCATCCCGTCAAAACAGTGCGCCCGAATCATGCATTCCACCGAGTCGGCTATCACTTCCCGACTGGCCAGCGAATAACGCATCCCCATGTGCCCCATCGCGATCCCGTCACAGATACCGATCGTGTTGAACTCAAACGGCACCGCACCCGCCGCACGAACCGCCTCCTTGACCAGCTCACCCACCTTATTCAGATGCACATGCCCCGGAATAATCCCCACGTAACTGTTGGCGATTGCGATAAAAGGCTTGCTCATATCCTCCTGCTTCACGCCACAAGCCTTCAACAATCCACGATGCGGAGCTCGCTCCATACCCTTCTTAACGGTATCTGATCTCATTATCGACCTCACTATCCAATCCATCCGGGTGGCATGCTTAAGTACTCTTAAGCATGGTTCTGCCTTTACAGCACTAACTCAATTCTTACCACGCCGCCGACTCTTCTGCTTACGCATCCGGGCCCGAAATCCACATTTCCTCTTCCGCTTGATCTTACTGATTCGATGATTTTCCACTATTACAACTCCTTCAAAATTATTAATAAATTCAAACTACTCAGTTTCCACAACTAAATTTCGATAAACTCTATTACCCAGGGCATCCTCAAAATAAACCGTCAACAAATGCTCCCCTGGCTCATCAACCTCAAAATCAAAACTAACCGATTCCTCCAGACTGTCAAACACCCCGTCATCCGACGGCACCATCTGCCACTTCTCCGAACTGTTCACGCTGTAGGAAGCCGACTTTATCACACTCAAACGGTCCCGAACCTTCGCCCGAACTCTAACCTTATCGCCCGAAACCCAGTGACTCAGCTCCACCACTTCCGCCGGCGTATTATCGATCACCACCGGCTGACTGATTCGACTGTCGGTCAATTCCTCACCCACCGCGTTACTTTTTGCATCGGATGCCTCAACCTTGAACTCGTACCGCCCGTCCGCCACCGTCAAACTGTTGAACTCCTTCGTCTCCTGGTCCTTCAAAATCCGCACCCACCGCTTCGCCTCCATCGGCCGGATGAAAATCTTGTAACTCAGCGTATCCTTATTCTCGTCCACCGCTTTGTAAGTTATCTTATAATTCTTCGAAACACTCCCGCCGCTGCTCTTACCCGAACGCGCCACCTGCACACTTTGCAGCTTGGGCGGCAGATTAGGCACCAAATGAGCCAACTTCACCCGACGCACCAGCGGACTGCTCTGGCCATCCGCACTGCCTAAAAACAAACGATACTGCACAAAGCGACTCGAATCCGAAAGTATCACAATGTCTTCCGTCGCCCTCTGTTTCTCGCTCCAACTCTGCCACCCGCCGTTTTGCGCATTAGATGTGTTGCCCCCGCGCGTAGCAATCGCCACCTGCGTATCCGCCGGCATATCCGCCTCGATCTGCATCTTACCCCAACTGGTAATCTGGCCCGCGTCAATCACCTTCGAATCATAATAACCATCCGCGGCAAAATCCTTCTCCACCACCAACACCCGCCCCGGATTGGCACACCCCGCGTAAACCTTCAGCCCCCGCCCCACGCACAACGCCGAAATCTGCACCGAATTCATCACCTCGTGCAGTACCACCGCTTCCTGCTTATCCACGTTCAGCCGCAACAACCTGCCGTCGTTACCCGTCCCCAACAACAGCTCTCCCCCACCGCCATAAACCATCGACAAAATCACCACCGGCTTACTGAATATCGTCGTCACATAACCCTGCGGCGTTATCTTGTAAACATCATTACCTTTGCTCGGCCGCTTCGCCGCCGTCCCACTCGGCCGCTCCGGTCGCCCCGCCGCCGAACCAGCACTCCCGGACTTTTCCGGTGTCGCCGCCGGTGTCAGCTTTTTCTGCGCCGGCTTTGCTTTTTCCCCGCTGCTCATCGTCTCGCCAGATGATTTTTCATCGGACTTTTTCTCTTCGGAGGATTTCTCACTTCCGGCTTCTTCCCCACCAGACTTTTCCTTCACCTTCGCATCATCAGCATTTTTCTCTTCCTTGCCATTCGGCTTTTTATCAGGCTGCTCAGGCCGACTGGACTCACCATCCGAAAGCACCAGCTTCACACCCGGCCGCGCCCCCGCCGCATCCGCCGTGCACGCATAAAGATTCCCCGCCTCGTCAAAAACCAACGCACTGATCTCATTCCGCTCCGAATCAAACACCACCCGCACCTGCTTACTGCCCGGATCGATCCGAAATATCAACCCCCGCTCATCACCACCCGCGTAAAGCATCCCCGACATATCCAGCGCCAGCGAAAGAATGTTCTTCTCCTTCGCTTTGTAAAGCACCTCTGCATCCGAGCCGTCCCCTGTCAGCGTCATCACCTTACCTGTCGGCCCGGTCCCCAGGTAAATCCGGTTGCCTTGCCCGACAACAATACTCCAGATATATTTAATCTCCTCGCCCTCAAACAACACCTTATCCAGCCGCCCGTCCTCAAACCGCAACAGCTTGGCCGATTCGCCGCCGCCGGTCCCCGCCAGCAACCGCCCCTCGTTATCAATCGCCAGGCTGAATATGTGCTTCGGACTATCCTCCTGCTCGCCGTAAATTATCTCCGCCGGTTCCCCACCGCCCCGCAACCGGTACAAATAACCTTTACCGCTGGTCGCCACATACAAACTGCCGTCCAGCCCCTTCACCAGCGCATTAACCACCCAGACATCACCCACCGATTCAGCCATCAACTCCCGATGCTTCTGCGCCAGGCTGATCTGTCCCTCACTACTTATCAGAACCCCATTGGGATCCCCAGCCACAAATTGCTTCCCCGTATTGTGCTCGACATAACTGGTCTGCACCG
>DAOWAK010000177.1 GCA_030634605.1 Sedimentisphaerales bacterium | reverse complement strand
GTCCTAAAGACCCTGCTGGAGTGCAATTAACGAAACGTAAAACTGCGAAAGTTAACTATTGTAATGACGCCGATTCCTGAAAAAAATAATTGTTCGAGTCAACACCAACGCCCGACAAATTCGAATCTGTTGCTGTCGGCCGCGTTTCTGTTGGCACTAACCGTGCTGGGAATGTTATCTCTGCGCCAGTACCGCCAGATCGAAAATCTGCGTCAACAAAACCAGCGAAAAATGTCCGAGCAATTGCGGGCTACCAATCATATGGTGGATTATTTATCGAACCTGCATCAGTGCCTGGATACCCGGATGAGACAGGAGGTTCCGCGCGGACCATCGGACCAGAATGCTCTAACTGATACAACGAACCAAACTGAACCGCTAAAAATCCAGGCCGGTCTGAATGATTTGACCGAGCGGACAAGCCAACGGGGAGCACAGATTGATCGGCCTGGCAACCATAAAACCGAACAACTGACAACTCATTTGAGCAGGCTGACCCAACAAATCGAACAATCGCAAGCTTGGTTCGATCTGATAATACAACAGCAAAGTTGGGCCGAAGATATCGTCTCAAAATGCTCTCCCGGAGTGTGTATGATCCAGGGCGAATATATGTTCGTCGATCCCCGGACCGAACTGCCCTTGCGATACCTTGCAAACAAAATTGATCCAGCTGCCCGGAAACTGCCGCCACAGGACCACCAAATCGATCAGCAAACGCCAACGGATACATCGCTGCCCGTCAGCGTAACCGGCGACGGCCCTCTGCTCAAGGTGCAATACACCGCCAGTGGATTTCTTGTGCACCGTCAAGGCTATATCTTAACCAACAAACACGTTACCCAGCCCTGGGGAATTTCTTCTGAGTATCGCCATGTCCTCCAGGCCGGCTATAAGGGAAGGCTAAGTATTTTTCGAGCGTATTTCCCCGGCTGCAAGTTTCCGGTCGATCTCCAGGTTCGGTTGATTTCAGAAACCCAGGACGTGGCTTTGCTAAAGGCCGAATTTATTGAAAGCCAAATTCCGGTTCTGCCCTGTGCTCTTGAACAGGACAGCCTAAAGGCCGGCCAATCGGTGATCGTTCTAGGCTATCCCACCGGGTTCGACATGCTGCTGGCTCGACTTGGTCAGGATCAGCTGGGCGAGGTGCTCGGTCCCGGCGGAGTCTGCCTGGATACCGTGGCCCAGAATCTCTCCGAACGCGGGTTGATCGACCCCATCGGCACTCGCGGCATGTGCGGAAGGGTCAATCAGGAAAAAATTGTTTACGACGCTCAAACCGCTACCGGCGGATCAGGCGGACCGGTGATTGGACCCAACGGCAAAGTGGTTGGAATAAACACTGCTTTGCTACGCGGTTTTTCCGGAACAAATTTCGGCATACCTATCCAAAGCGGCCTGGAACTGCTCGAGCAAGTCATCCCAAAAGAAACCGATCCTCCCCACCATGTTGATTTAGCTCAAGGCAGCCAAATATCACAGGAAATGTAAACGCTTGTTTAACAAGCCATTACGCTTAACCTGTATCGTCGGTTTTCTTCTCGACTCCACTGGCTGGGTAAAATCCAACGCTAATACACTCTATCTGAGTTTAATTTCAGCTCAAATATCAACAGCTTTTGCACAAAATGACACCGGTTTACCGATTCTCTTAACACGTTGGTTATATTGTTTTTTTAAGGAATTCAAAATGAGCTGTCCTTATATCAACTCGAACAATCCCCAGTGCAGCCAAAGCCTGAACATGCAAAATCTTGATGAGGCTTTTGAGATTTGCTCGGAACATTTTGATCTTTGCCCTTTGTTTATAAAAATGAAAGGTGCCCAACTGGAGGCGGTCGGTGCCCATGCGGTGGAAAATGCTCATCGGTCGCAGTTGACTGTTAGGCTGGCATAAGACCATAAGCTCCTTCATAACCTGCTGTTTCCTCCCGACAAACTTAAACACCGAAATTTCCAGAGGTTATGAAATGAGTTCAATTCAAGCATATCACATTACTGCATATTTTATTGCAAGGGGGAACCGGTAAAGTAATGTCTGGCGATAGTAGTTCAACCTGGCCCGCAAACCAAATCAAGCCTTTTCTGGATTATCTCTTTTCCGAATGCGGCTTGGCTGTCAATACCGTTCTAGCCTACAAACGCGACCTGCGACGTTTCAATCATTACTGCAAAATACAAAAACTCCACAACCCGAAAAACCTCAAACCGCTCGATGTGCAGAATTTCGCCCGAAGCCTGTCACAACGCCATCTGGCCACCTCTACCATCGCCCGGCACCTCGTAACCGTGCGGATGTTCATGAGGTTCCATCTGCTCAATCGCCTGGTCGATCAGGACATCTGCTCCCTGATGGAAACCCCCAAAACCTGGCAAAGACTGCCCCGCGTACTCAGCAAACTGCAAACTGCTACTTTGATCGAAGCGGTCGATCCCGACGACCCACTTTTTCTGCGTAATCGCGCCCTGCTCGAACTGCTTTACGCCACCGGCATGAGAGCTTCGGAACTGGCTGACATGGAACTCACCGGCGTCAATTTCCAAATCGGCTTCATCCGCTGCATCGGCAAGGGCCGAAAAGAACGCATCATCCCCGTCCACGAATCGGCTCTGGCAATGCTCAAGCAGTATCAACAGCAGTTACGCCCGGCATTGTTGAAGGAAAAAAAATGTGACAACTTATTCGTCAGCCGAACCGGACGATCGCTTAGCCGAATCGAAATCTGGCGAATCGTCAAACGCGCAGCTCTAAAAGCCGGCATGGCCGGACACGTAACAGCCCACACCCTGCGACATTGCTTCGGCACCCATCTGCTCCAGGGCGGTGCCGCCCTCCGCAGCGTACAGGAAATGCTCGTTTTTGATGACACCACCACCACCCAGATCTACACCCACGTCGATCAGCAACACCTCCGCAGCATCCACAAAAAATACCACCCCCGCAGCTAATGCAATTTCGTACGCTCAATGGATATTGACAGCAACAGCCTTAAAGCTTCAAATGTACCCGTCGGCTATTAATCCATATTTTCGGATTACCAAAAATCACGAATTTACAGAAGGAGCAATTCAAATGAAAACCAAACAACTCCATTCCAGAAATTTGTTTACAACCGGAAAAATTCCACAATACTTTTGTCAGTCAATTTCCCTGGCCCTGATAGTCACCCTCTGTGGTTGCACAGGGTTAGAGGACCAATCGAGCACCGGCGGATGGAAAAGTCTCTTTAACGGCAAAGACCTGGATGGCTGGACACCTAAGATAACCGGCCACGAACTGGGCGACAATTACGCCAACACCTTCCGCGTCGAAGACGGAATCCTCAAGGTAAGCTATGATAAATACGAAAAGTTCAACGGAAAGTTTGGACACCTTTTTTACAAAGATAAATTTTCCCATTACATTTTACGACTGGAGTACCGCTTTGTGGGCGAGCAAACACCAGGTGGCCCGGGCTGGGCTTTTCGAAACAGCGGCGCCATGCTGCACTGTCAGTCGCCCCGGAGCATGTCCAAAGATCAAAAATTTCCTGTCTGCATCGAAGCCCAACTGCTCGGCGGTGACGGCTCCAATAAACGATCCACCTCCAATCTCTGCACACCCGGCACCCATGTTGTGATGGACGACAAACTCATCAAACAGCACTGCATCAACTCCAGTTCCAAAACCTATCACGGCGACCAATGGGTAACCGCAATTTTTGAAGTGCACGGCTCCGAGTCCATCAAACACATTATTGACGGCCAAATCGTGCTGGAATACAAACTCCCTCAACTTGACGAAAACAACGCCGACGCCAAAAAACTCATAAAAGACGGGGACAACCTTCTGTCCCAAGGCTACATCTCCCTCCAGGCCGAAAGCCATCCGGTTGAATTTAAAACGATCGAAATCCTTGTGCTTAAAAAATGATGCCCGCCGTTAGCCTTTATATTCCCAGGTTGCAAAAAGAATCGTCCTGAACCAGTGTACTCATCGACAATAGTACCAGAAAATTTAGCACGGCAGGGTGGGTAACCTTGTTACCCACGCGGTTCTCTGTTTTGAATTTGAAAATTCGAATTTATTTAGCCTCCCCGATCGGGTCGAGGACAAGCTTAGAGCCTGGAATTTCGGATTTGCAGAGTTATCAGCGTCAATCGGCGTTAATCGGCGGTTCCAAAAGGGTTTATGTAAATTTCGTACCGCAGGCCAGCCGAACCATTTGTGCGACAGCCCTTTT
>DAOWAK010000100.1 GCA_030634605.1 Sedimentisphaerales bacterium | reverse complement strand
TCCTGCTCATCGAGCATCTCGAATTTCAACTCAATATAACCGCCCAAGCCGACGGCGAACTTGTAAAAATCCACATCAGAACTGTCGCCCAAGCTGCCTTTAACCCCCACCGACTGGATGTCTCCCACGAAACTCGACCCCAAATCCTGGGCCTGGGCCTGGCTGTCGTTGATTTCCTGCTCAGAGACCGTCTGATCGGCAAAATCCAGTACCGAACCCTGGCAAACACCGCTCGCAGCAATAATTAAAATGAAAAAGACTCTCAAGGTGTTCCTGTTAAACCTCCGTAAAGAGGTCGGCAACATTTTAAGGTCCGTATTCCGGGAATCATTATAAAGATAACTTGTCATTAATTACCAACCTCCAGGGATTATCGTGGCAGCAACTGCAACAGGGTTAATCCGCCGAAAACCGTTAAACCAGCCCCAATCTTTCAGCCAGGCTCAAAACTGCCGGTCCAGCCGAATATCGCTGATCCAGTCGAACGCCGAGAAACTCTATCATACTATAGAATCGACCTTTATGTAAATATCCTTTAAGCTCAATAAGCAAATTATATCAATAGTTAGCACCATTCAAGCTTTAACACTTAGCTATTTTAGCCACCGGCGGGACTGATTAAAGGAAAATAATTAACAGCGAAACCATCCTGCACCCCACCTGAAATTGATACACCAAAGCAATTTCCAGCTTGAAAATCACCCGAAACACTGTTATTATCAGGCCGTCCGAAGCTGGATTGAGCCTCGAACTCAGGGCCCACCACATATGACGGAAAAAACCAACGACAGCCAAGGCCAGGATGGCCTCGACCAAAAGTCAAAAGTCGATCAGTTTGTCGAAAAGCTCTCGGAGCAGGACAAAATGCTGGTTCTGCTGCAGGCTGAGTTGTACGATAATTCCTGGCAGGCTATGCTGGATGACCTGAAAAACCGCCTGGAGGGTAAACCTTATATTTTTAAGCTGGCCCATCGCATCCAGGATGACATCACCAGAATAGAGAAGCTGTTGACCTTTGAAAAAGATAGTCAGGTAAAGCTGTCGGACTTTGTAAAACCGCCGACTTCGCAATGACAATACCTCAAAATTAGGAAATATCATGCCAAAAAAATCATTTTTCAACCTGATCCCGGCAATTGTTTTGATATCACTGATAGTCGTTGGCCCCGGCTGCCAAACTCAACCTCAAACTACCGATGCCGAATCAATGGCCATCTCTGGCCCGGTGGGCGTCAGCGAAGAAATCCTGACAAAAGCCGGGTTGAACTTTGTCTGGTCGGCTAACCTTAACATGGGCCGGGCTTCTGACATTAAGCAGGTTTTTTACCATAATTCGAAATTATATGTTTTGAACAATCGCAATATTCTCTGGGCACTTGACGGCCGCACCGGCGCCATTGAATGGTCCCGGGTCCTGGCCGGTCCCAATCTGCACTGCTCGCCGGTACAATATTATCAGAACAGCCTGTTTTTCCTGATGGGTAACACCTTTATTCAGATTAACGATAAGGGCCACACCATTAAAAAACTCCAGGTCAATCCTAACTATCCCGCCTCAACCTCAGCGGCACGTTCCGAGAATTACCTTTACCTGGGCAGCCTGAACAAACGTTTTTACTGCCTGAAGATCGATAACGGCATTGCCCACTGGCAAAACCGCTGCAATCGTGAACCGGTCGGCACCATCACCTTGACCAGTGACAAAGTCTATTTCGTCACCGCTGACAACTGGCTTTACGTCTCTGCCGCCACCGAAAGAGACCTCGCCTGGAAGTTCCAGGCCGCCGGTGAGTTGCCCGGGGTAATTGTCGATAACGACCAGTGCCTGCTTCCCAGTGCCGATACAGCTCTGTATTGCTTCGACCCCGAAACCGGCAAAATGCTCTGGAAACACCTCTGCGGCGGTTCACTGTTTGACATGCCCGTTATCACCTCGGATTCCATTTACCAGCCCGTGGGACATTCATCCCTGCTGTGCCTGGATCGCTACCCGGGCAAAAAAAACGGCTCGGTCCGCTGGGTGCTTGACGAAGGTCTCGCCCTGCTGGCCCAGCACAACAACCTCAGCTATGTTCTCACCCGCAACCAGGAAATTACCGTAATGGACAATAAGCTCCAGCAACGAAAAATGTCGTTTTATCTCCCGGATGTCGATCTGTTCGCCCGCAACAACGAAGATGCCATGATTCTGCTCGCTTCGCGCAGCGGTAAGATTATCGCACTGAAACCGCTGGACTTTGACCCCAACCTTATCAAATCCAAACCCATAACCTCTCCCCAGGCCGATGATGCCCGACCGGACGATTCCCAGGAACCCAACCCGGATCAGGAATCACCGGATAAGTTCGAAGAATAAATAACGTGTCAGTTGAATCTATAGAAAGGAATCCAGTACGAAAATGAGTGACCAGGTAAGAATTAAACGGGCTTTAATTTCTGTTTCTGACAAAACCGGAGTAGTCGAATTCGCCAAAGCTCTGGCCGATCAGGGCGTGAAAATCATTTCCACCGGCGGCACCAGCCGCGCCCTGGCCGAAGCCGGCGTCAATGTCATCGGCATCGAAGATGTTACCGGTTTCCCGGAAATGATGGACGGCCGCGTCAAAACCCTTCACCCCAGAATCCATGGCGGCTTGCTGGCTCTACGCGACAAAGATACTCATGTCCAGGCCATGCAGGAAAATGATATCACCGCAATCGACCTGGTCTGCGTAAATCTTTATCCGTTCGAGCAAACCGTAGCCAAACCCGGCTGCTCTCTGGCCGACGCTATCGAAAACATCGACATCGGCGGGCCGAGCATGGTCCGCTCCGCTTCCAAAAACAACAAATTCGTAGCTATCGTTACCAGCCCCGATCAATACCACGCCGTCCTCGAGGAAATGAAAAAATCCGGCGGCTCCACCAGCCAAGCTCTCCGCAGCGAACTGGCCCGCAAAGCTTTTGCATTGACCGCCGCTTACGACTCATCTATCAGTGCTTATCTGGCCGCCCAGGCCGGCGGGACCGTCCCCGAGAAAGTAACACTCTCGCTCAAACGTGGCGAGGAACTTCGCTACGGCGAAAATCCCCACCAAAAAGCCGCTTTCTATCGCCTGGCCAAGCCCACCGGCGAACCCTGTGTCGCTTACGCAAAACAGCTCCCAGGCGGCAAGCAGATCAGCTTTAACAACCTCATGGATACCAACGCCGCGTTCGAACTGGTCAAGGAATTCGACGACCCGGCGGCCGTAGTCGTCAAGCACATGAATCCCTGCGGTACCGCAATCGATTCCGACATCGTAGAAGCCTACCGCAAAGCTTACAGCTCCGACCCGACCAGTGCTTTTGGCGGCATCATTGCCATCAACCGAACCGTAACTGAAGAATTGGCCGATGCCATCTGCGAATGCTACCAACGCTGGGGCAAGGGTCTGGGCGCCGCGGGCTTCTTTGCCGAAGTGATTATCGCGCCGTCCTTTGATCCCAAAGCAGTAGAAATCATCCGCACCCGCAAACGCTGGGGCCGCGAAGATGTTCGTCTGCTCGAAACCGGCGAAATCACCAAAGAAAAAGTTGACCGGGACGAATTCGATGTTCGCTGTATCGTTGGCGGCGCTCTGCTCCAGCAGCGTAACCTGGCCGGCTGGGAACCCGATCAAACCAAATCGGTTACCAAACGCCCGCCCACCGAGCAGGAACTGATCGATTTAAAAATCGCCTGGACGGTTGTCAAGCATGTCAAGAGCAATACTATTGTTCTGGTCAAGGATCGTGCCGTCGTCGGTGTCGGTGCCGGCCAGATGAATCGGGTTGATTCAGGCATGCTCGCCATCCGTCAGGCCGGCGATCTGGCCCAGGGCTCGGCCATGGCTTCGGATGCCTTCTTCCCCTTCCCCGACAATGTCACCCAGGCCGCCCAAGCCGGCATCGCTGCCATCGTTCAGCCCGGCGGCTCCAAACAAGATCAGATGAGCATCGACGAATGCGACAAAAACAACATGGCCATGACCTTCACGGGCAAACGTCACTTCAAGCATTAAGCGAACATTTTGGTTACTGACCAATAAAAAAAAGCCGACAGCATTTGTTGCCGGCGTTTTTTTTGTTACACTACTCGCACCATCTCGAAAATCAGCGGCCCGGAGAGTCCTACTGAATGAATCTCATATTACCGACGTTGGGAATCACCGCCAGTTGGTTTTTATCGTTAATCGTGTAGCCACCCGGCCAATAGACAAAAAACGCCCGCCCGATCAGATAATCCCGCGGCACCACTCCTGCATCATAAGTCCGATCCAGCCCGACACCTTTATCTGTCCAAAATCGAGAGTCATGGCTAAGCGGGCTGTTATCGCCCAACACAAAAAATTCATCCTCGCCCAGGGTAAAGGGATAACCTTCCGTTGCCCGGCCGGGACCACCATTGGTATTTGTGTAGTGCGTGTCGCGAAACAACTTTACTTTGCTCAAAACAAACGCTCCACCCTGACCGCTCAGGACGACCGAGCCAAAGCGTAATCTGTCTCCCCGATCATAACCCCATTCTTCCGGCTTATCCGGCCCCAAATAACGCAATGGGTCATTGTCTCCCAACCGCAGTTCCAGTGCATGGTCAACATTTGCGAAACTGATTTTAATCGGCTTATCCGGTGCAAGGGGTGCAAATTTTTTCTGGTCCAGAACTTCCCCACTCACCTGTTCCGTAATAGTGCAGGTGCCGTCAAAGCTGAATTCGCCTCGATAGAGCCGGTCATACTTGCCCAGTATTACCGCAAAGCTCCCTGTATTATCGCCCGGCGTAAGAACACCTTCCATTTTCAAATCACTGCAGATAGATTCCGGATCCATACGTTTGCCGTTATAGGCACAAAAACCCTGGGTAGCGTATCGCAGCCGGCGTTGCGAAAATTCCATCTCCTCCGACTGAGCCGACCCGGCAAACTCGAACTGCCACGATCGATTATTAACTGTCCAGGCCCCGTCCTCCCCGGCCGCAAAAGGATTCTCCCAGTCGCTTTTAGACCTGTGGCCACGGAGCTTAGCAGTCAACTGATAGTCACTATCAAAAAAAGGTATCCAGAGATATTCCTGAATCCGGTCGGGCTTACGCATTATACGGGCGGCGCTTTCGTCCGGGAAGATTTTGTACATGTCACCATCGATCAACTGGAGGGTTTCGCCGGGCAAGCCTACCAGTCGCTTGATATAATTTTGCGGCGGATCCAGGGGATTTTTGAAAACCACTACGTCCCACATCTGCGGTTCGGTAAACTGGTACAGATATTTCAGCACCAGAATCCGATCGCCGTTACTGGGACGATATTGTTTTTTTTCAGTTCCGATAGTGGTCCCGCACATCGGGCAAAGAGGCGAACCGCCGCCATGAAAGTTTCCTGAAGGGCGTATTACGACCGGCTCTGGTGGAATAACGCCTTCCTTCAAGCCGTAGTTCTTGGAAAGAAAGCCATAATTAAAATCATAACCACAACCCGGACAGGTCAACCGAAAATGAGCACCCCGGAGCGTATCCGCCATGGAGCCGGTGGGTATCACAAAGGCTTCGACGACAAACGCCCGAAATACACGAATGATTCTCCGGGCTTATATTTCGGTTGGTAGAGGCTGCAATCAACAAAATTTGGAACATATGAAAAACGGTCGCGCTTCCAACCCCACTCGACCATTTTCTCCAGATAAAACCTGCTTGGCACAATGAATCGATCGACGCCATTTTCAT
>DAOWAK010000146.1 GCA_030634605.1 Sedimentisphaerales bacterium | reverse complement strand
CCAAAAACTCGAAAAACCGGTAATTTTGCCCCAACTTTCGTGAAAAAACCGTCAAAACACTGCCATTTGCGCCCATGTTTTCGCACTAAAATTGATCTTTTCGCGCTTTTGCCACGCTTTTTGCGCCGCGCTTTCGGCCTCATAATGGACCTGCCGTATCCAATAACACGACCGATTTTGCGACAGCGCAGCGAAGGAACGTAGCGTCGAATCCCAACCGACCAAAGATCTGGTCAAGCGAAAGCTTGCCATTTCCGCGGCGCTTTTTCGCCCCTTATTCTCAAAACATGAATGAAATTCCCTCCGAAAAAATTACTGCAACCCGCCCACAGATTCGCTATTATAATAAGTATAGAAAAATTAAGTAGATTTATCCTATCCCTACGGGAACATAAACCATTGAATACCGAAGCCTTACGACAACTTCTCGAAAAAATCCAGACCAGCAAAATCACCATCGACCAGGCTCTGGACGACCTCAAACAGCTGCCCTTTGAGTCCCTGGATTTCGCTAACGTCGATCACCACCGGCACTTACGTTGCGGCATGCCGGAGGCCATCTACTGCCCCGGCAAGACTACCGAGCAGATCGTCGAAATCTTCGCAGCGTTAGCTGATAAAGGCTCCAACGTTCTGGCAACTCGTGCTGATCAAACAATTTACGATGCCGTAGCTGATAAATTTCCCCAGGCAGAATTTGAATCCGCCGCCCGTGCCGTCATCCTGCGTCAACAATCCTTCCAACCCTCCCACGGCCACATCACCCTGGTCTCCGCCGGCACCAGCGACATCCCTGTCGCCGAAGAAGCCCGCGTTACCGCCGAACTGCTAAACCAAACTGTACAAACAGTTTACGACGTCGGCGTTGCCGGGCTGCATCGCCTGCTCGCCCGCTGTAAAACCCTTCAGTCCGCCAACGTCGTTATCGTCGTCGCCGGCATGGAAGGGGCCCTGGCTTCTGTCGTCGGCGGCCTGGTCGATAAACCCGTCATCGCGGTGCCCACCTCCGTCGGCTACGGCACCAGCTTCGGCGGCATCGCCCCACTGCTCACCATGCTAAACTCCTGCGCCGCAGGGGTTTCCGTTGTAAACATCGACAACGGCTTCGCCGCCGGCTCCATCGCCGCTATGATTAACCGCTTGGCGGAACCAAAAGAAAAATCATGATTTCCTGAGGGATAAAGGCCTATGGCAAAAGCAATTAAAACCATCCCCACCCTGGGGCCGCGACCGGATGACGCCCACAAAGGCCTTTTCGGCAAAGTCCTCATCATCGGCGGCTCCCGCGGCATGGTCGGTGCCCCAGCCCTCGCTGCTAACGCCGCCCTCCGCTCCGGAGCCGGTCTGGTCAGAGTTGCGGTGCCGGAGGTTATTCAGCTAAGCATTGCTCAATTAACACCTTGCGCCACCACCATCCCCCTGGCCCAGGATGCCGAAGGCCTGATCAGCCGCGATGCAATTCCGGTAATTCTCCAGGCCATTCAGGATAATGACGCCCTGGCCCTGGGGCCCGGAATCGCGCAAAGTAACGAATTACAAGCTCTTGTCGAATCAATACTTAATCAATGCGACCGCCCCATCGTCATCGACGCCGACGGCCTGAACAACCTCGCCGCCGTCAAACGAGGCAAAGAACTGCAACTGCCTGAAAACGCAATACTTACCCCGCACCCCGGCGAAATGAGTCGTTTGTGGCAGGCTTTTTCCCGGGAACCGCTGCCGCTGAACAGATCTGATCAGGCGGAAAAGCTGGCTGAGAGATGCGGAGCCGTGGTGGTGCTCAAAGGTGCCGGAACCATAGTTACTGATGGCAAAAGCACTTACGTTAATGAAACCGGCAATCCCGGCATGGCTACCGCCGGCAGCGGCGACGTTCTGACCGGTTGTATAGCTGCGTTAATTGCCCGTCAGGAGCCGGTTGGTCTGTTCAGCCCGTTCGAAGCCGCGGTACTGGGTGTTTTCGTCCACGGCCGAGCCGGTGACCTGGCTGCGGCGGTGTTGGGGGAAACCTCGGTTATTGCAACTGATATCCTGGATTTCCTGCCTGACGCATGGCAAAGTCTTGCTGAATAAGCACTTTCGCACTTGCTTTTTGCGGAAAAATGGGCAATACTTAAGTAGAAGCGGTTAATTTCAAATCGAAATTTCAGGTCGCGACTTCTATGTTACAGTTCTATTGTTCAAATTGCGGGGAAGAGATGGAAGCTCCTGTCAGCTTGCATGGGGGATCACTGGACTGTCCGGTTTGCGGCCTGCCGGTAAGCGTGCCGGAATTTGACGATATGAATCTTTTGCTAGCGGGGCCGCCAGTAGATATGTCCAGTCACGCGACGATGAATCTGCGTTATAAGGACATCGCCGAATCAGCAGACGAGAAGCCCAGGGAACCCAAGATTCACTTTATGTGTAAATGTGGTCTGGCTTTACGCGTGCCGCTGCACTATGGCGGACACAAAGCGCGGTGTCCAGGCTGCCGTAAGAAAATCAGTGTCCCCAAGTCCAGCACCCGGGTCAATTAATCCCGAAAAACTAAATCCTTCAAATGGAAATCATCCCCCCGGTTGTATTAATCATGACATCGGGCCAGTACTGCTGAGACAAAATTATTGAGATGGTCGCGGTCTATGAAAAGTTCCATAGCATTGACCGTCAGATCATTGTTGGTGCCCCAAACGCTGGCGCGGAGGTCCTGCAGGTGCATATCCATTTGAATTACCAGGCGTTCGTCAACGATGAGGGTTTTGGAAAGTTTTTCGTAAAGATTTGCCGCGACGGCGTTTACTCCAGGCCCGCCCACTGAGATCATGGGTACCTTTTGCAGCGCTTCGCTGTTTAGATACCACAGGTCGCTGATGACGGCAATCTGCAAATCACTGCTGTGCTCTTCCAGTTGTTTTTCAATAACCTCTTTGAGATGATAAGCCAACGGACGGTCCGCCTGCTCAGCCCGCAAGGTTGAGCCGGTTACAATCAACAGGCCAGCTTCAATTACATCGCTATCGGGAAACATACAATCCCATCATAATTCAACAAAAACATATCAACACGAACTGACATCATATTATAGGCATACTTTTGTCGGATGTCAGCTAAGAAGAATTTTAACGGGCGGGCGAGCCAGAAATTTTGTGATTTGCTCCTGGTTAATTTTGATGCCCAAGCCGGGTTGGGTGAGGTTTTTTAGTTTGCCGCCGTAACCGAACCGGATTTTTTTTTGGCAAAGATCTTCCTTAAGCAGAAAAGTGCTGTAGCAAATCTCCGTAAAAACCACGTCTGGTACCATTTGCAGAAAATGTTTGCCAGCTGCAGCCAGGATAGCGGATTCGCCGACCATAGCTCCCAGGGTGATGCCGCGGGAATATTTGATTGCCAGTTCGGCCATGCGTAGTGAGCCCAGCAAGCCGCCGTTTTTGCTGATGCGGATGTTGAAGTCGTCCACCAGATCGTTTTCGGCCAGGTATTCGGCATCGTCGAGGCTAATTAGCGATTCATCGGCCATCAAAGGTAACTGGGACAGATCGGCCAGGGCGTGCATGTGGCTGCCGTCCTGGACGGCTAGCGGTTGTTCGAGGTAGCAGATTCCCATGGGGACCATTTTTTCGCTCATGGCCATGGCGGTGTCCACGTCCCAGCAGCCGTTGGCGTCAACGCGGAGGGTGGCTTTTTCCCGGTCGATGTCGCGCTCGAGTTTGTCGTGCAGAAAATCGAGGTTTTCTTCCTCGCACTAGGAAACGACCTAGAGTTTGAAATCGCGTAAGCCGAACCAACGCATTAGTTGAAATCGTTTCCGCAATTTATGCGGTTCGGAATTATCCAGCACGCCGCTGACCCGAATGTTATTGAGGTTGGCGCTGCGGGTGAAGCCGCTGTAGCCCATCCAGCCGGCGATGCCGGAGAGGTTGCTGTTGAAGTGTTTGCCGTAGGCGTCCAGCAGGGCCAGTTCGACGCAGCAGCGGGCGACGTTGATGGTCTGGTTCTGTTCGTTCTGGTAGGGGAGGTTGTCGGCGAAATCCAGCAGGTCGGGGAAGGTTTTGGGTTCGAGGTTTTTCAGGCACCGGGCGAAGGTGTCGGAAATATTGTATAAAACCGAATCGACGGTCTCGCCGGTGACGTATTTTCGGGGGAGTCCTTCGCCGAAGCCGATAGTGCCGTCGGCGAGCAGGGCGGCGGTAACGATGGTGTCGGTGCCGCGGCGCTGAGCGGCGGCGTGGGAGAACTGCGACCGAAAGGGTAGGTGCAGATGATACAATTGTAATTCAACTAACCGATTAGACATGCAGGCTATTTTAACAGAATTGGCGGAGATAGCAATTTGGAATAAAATCCTAAATCCGAATATCTAAATCCTAAACAATATCAAATGACCGAAGGTTCAAAATTTAAAAACGGGAAGAACCACCCCCAAGCTCAAAGACTCGCCTGGCGGTGCCACCTGACGAATAAATAGGTGACTGTCCCTAGTTTTCCCCTAGTTTCCCCTAGTTTCCCCTAGTTTCCCCTAGTTTTCCCTAGTTTTCCCCCGTGTAAAACACGGGGCTAAATAAAGAAAAACATGCTTAAGCTGCGTGTAAAGCATGCTAACCGGCGAGGGGCAGCGGGGCGGGATCCGGAGT
>DAOWAK010000017.1 GCA_030634605.1 Sedimentisphaerales bacterium | reverse complement strand
AGAAAAGATTAATTATTATTGTTTTGATTGTGGGTTTATCCACCGTCGGTGCTTCGGCGGGGCTGACTCCGATTGACAGTACCGGATGGAGCGTGGAAGGGCTTGGGACTTTTGATGGCTCAATAAGCATGACCTATCGGGGAACTTTCAATAACGCGATCTGGATCGAACTTGACAAGGAATTTAACTCCGAGGTGTTTGACGGCGGCGTGCTGGGACAGCCGGCAGGAATTAAATTTGTTTTAACTGATCCACAGGCTGTTAATTACTCACCAAATATTGTTATTGCCGAAGAAGTTATTGACAACAACACCGGCACAGACTGGTTCGATTTCCACATGGCGATATCGTGGGATTTCTTTAATTCCGATCCTTATGTCGGCTTTGATCCAGAGTATATTTTTACCGCCAATCTGCCCCCTGACAATCCCTTTCAGACAGTTGAGTTCGCCGATTACTTCGGAATGAACGAGATGCCGGTATCCTTGAATTTTTATGACGGACAGGTACCAAACGGCACATCTTTTTATCCTGGTGTTGGCGGCAACGAAGAAAATCATATTCGTATTGTTACAGATATGGACCAGGGGCAGTTCTTTATTTTAAAGGAATGGCCGACTGTTCCAGAACCGACAACTTTACTGCTGTTAAGCGGTGGTTTCATGGCTTTGCGGTTCAGAAAACGCTCGTAATATACCTGAGAGAACAGAGAAACTTAAAAACTTAAAAAACTAGGAACCAATAACTATTAGGAGAAATGGGAACATGACAAAAAGACTTTCGCTTACTAAAATTTTACTGTTCACGCTGGTTATAGCCGCCGTCGCGTCAACCGCTCAGGCAGCATTTATCCCGCTGAACATGCAGTATTATGGCAATTCTTCTCAAACGAGAATTTATCGCGGTGAACTATCTGTCACCCAGGCAAGTTATGTTATAGATACCGTGATCTATAGCGGTGATGGTTTTCCACTTGACGGAGTATTTTCCGGACTGGGTATCGACTTTGTCGGATGGAATTTCAGCGACACTCCCACCGGAACGGACCCGTGGGTCACGCCGGAAGAATCCGGCAACACTTTTGTGTATCCCGGTACCATTATTAACGAAGCAACGTCACCTTATCAGCCCACAGCAACCCATCCGGGTAAACTGTTCGGGCTGAATCTTGACAATTCGATTAACTTTGCCACCGCCACCCTTGGCAACGGCGACGCATACTTTGGTACCAGCCCGATTGCCCCGGACACTTCCGCCGGCTATGTCTGTCTCGGCGAAGAAGGCATCCTGTCCGCACGCTTTCCAGTAACGATCATTCCCGAAAACAGCAGTATTTACCTGTTTATTGGAATACCCACTGCACATGAGGTGGGCTGTTTCGCCGCTTATGTCGGAGTCTGCCCGATACCTGAACCGGCAACCTTGGCCATACTCGGGCTGGGGAGCCTGGTAATAATGAGACGTAAAAAAAAATAATTGCCCAGCTATAAGGTGCCAGAAAAAACCTTTATTGGGCGGTCAACCGCCGGTTTTGCTGGTTTTGTAAGGTATCTATAATATCACCTAGACACGCGCCCCGAACGAGATATTCTATGGTGGCTCTCGAACGGGGCGTATTTCTGCGCCGACCTTGACAAAATAATCCCCGTTTCTATAATTGACGGAAGTGTAATGAATTATGAATCTTAACGCTCAGGAAACAATGAGAACCACTGACAAAATGCGTCATAGTTAGTACCTGTTGCGGAAAGACTGTCACCCCCGCGAAAGCGGGGGTCCAGTGGCCCGAAACAGCGGTTTTGTGCAATATTCTGGATTCCCGCTTGCGCGGGAATGACAAATAAACGTTTTCCGCAACAGAAACTAGTTAATGACTATTGGCCTTTCGGCCAGCCGAAATCTCATTTTGTCAGAGCGAAAAAAAACACCCAATGACAAAAGAACTACCAAAAGTTTACGAGCCGGACAAAATTGAATCAGCCGCCTATCAATTGTGGCTGGACACCAATGGCTTTGACGCCGAACCTCCAGCGGGCCCAGCCTCGGACGAATCGCCCTACACCATCGTAATCCCGCCGCCCAACGTTACCGGTGCCCTCCACATGGGCCACGCGCTGGATAATACCCTGCAGGATATTCTGATTCGGTATCGCCGAATGCAGGGCCGCAACACCCTCTGGCTGCCGGGGACCGACCACGCGGGAATCGCCACCCAGTCCGTCGTGGAAAAACAGGTGCTGGCCCAGGACGGCAAAACCCGTCACCAACTGGGCCGCGATGAACTGCTAAAGCGTATCTGGAACTGGAAAGACCAGTACGGCAATCGAATACTCGATCAGCTCAAACGGCTAGGCGCCAGCTGCGACTGGCGGCGAACCCGCTTCACCCTGGACGACGTCTGTGCCAAGGCGGTGCGGCAGACCTTTGTAAAACTCTATCGGGACGGCCTGATCTATCGCGGCAAAAGGCTGGTTAACTGGGACCCGGTTTCGCAGACCGCCCTGGCGGATGATGAGGTTGAGCACAAGGAAGTCCGTGGCCACTTCTGGCACATTCGCTACCCACTGGCGGACGGCTCCGGACATGTAACGGTTGCCACCACCCGGCCCGAAACCATGCTCGGTGATACCGCGGTCGCGGTGAACCCCAAAGATGATCGGGCCAAGGATTACCTGGGCAAAATGGTCAAGCTGCCTCTAACCGGCAGAGAGATTCCCATTCTCGCCGACGATTATGTAAAACGCGGTGAGGGTTCGGGCTTCCTCAAAGTTACCCCGGCTCATGATCTCAACGATTACGAAATTGGTTTAAGACACAATCTGGAAATGATCAACATTTTACACCCGGACGCCACCGTCAACGAAAACGGCGGAAAATACGCCGGCATGGACCGCTACGCCGCCCGCAAAGCCGTTGTAGCCGACCTGAAAGCCCTGGGCCTGCTGGAAAAGGTCGAGGAGCACACCCATCAGGTTGGCCACAGCTATCGCTCCCACGCCGCCATTGAGCCTTATCTGTCCGATCAGTGGTTTGTCAAAGTCAGACCGCTGGCGGAACCGGCGATCAAAGCTGTCGAAAGCGGCAAAATCAAATTCCACCCCGCCCGTTACGGAAATTCTTACCTGGATTGGCTCCGCGGAATTCGCGACTGGTGCATCAGCCGACAGTTGTGGTGGGGACACCGAATTCCCATCTGGTACTGTCAGGACTGCGGCGAAAGCTCCACCGGGCTTGAAGACCCCACCCAGTGCGAACATTGCTCCAGCAGCAACATCGAACAGGACCCGGACGTGCTGGACACCTGGTTTTCCAGTGCCTTGTGGCCGCACAGCACGCTGGGATGGCCGGAGGATACCGATGAATTGAATTTCTATTATCCCACCAGCACCCTGGTTACCGCCCGCGACATCATCACGCTGTGGGTTTCGCGAATGGTGATGATGGGACTTTACAACATGAAGGACATCCCGTTTTCCGACGTCTTCATCCACGGCACGATCCTGGACGGCAACGGCGTGCGGATGAGCAAAAGCAAAGGCAACGGCATCGATCCGATTGAAATCATCGATAGTTACGGTGCCGACGCTATGCGTTTCAGCATCGCCCAGATGACCACCGAAAGCCAGGACATGCGCCTGCCGGTAACCAAGGACGAAAACGGCCGCAACATCAGCGACAAATTCGATATCGGCAGAAATTTCTGTAACAAACTCTGGAACGCATCCCGGTTCGCGCTGACGAATTTGCAGGATATGGAAACGGGTGATTTCTCGGCCCAGATGCTGCAGATGGAAGATCGCTGGATTTTATCGAAGCTGCACCGGACAATCGCCCAGACGACCGCTGAGCTTGACGAATTCAAATTCAGTGAACCCGTTAGCGGCCTGTATCGATTCTTCTGGAACGATCTTTGCGACTGGTATCTGGAGATTATCAAGCCGCGGATGCGCGATGATTCGCAACGGGCGGTGGCTCAGCGGGTGCTGGCTTACGTACTGGACGCGACCCTGCGGCTGTTCCATCCGTTTATCCCGTTCATCACCGAAGGCATCTATCAACAGCTGAACGAAATCTGCCCGGAGCGGGAACTGCCCACGGTAGCGGAATTACCGGCGAGTAAGACGCTCATTCGGGCGGAGTGGCCCCGCGTGAATTCGGAATTGATCGATGACGGAATCGACAGCCAGATGGTTCTGCTTCAAAGTGCTATTCGCCTGATTCGCGACGTACGGACCCGCTATCAGGTAGCTCCGCGAAAACCGCTGGAGGTGTCAATCAAAACTTCTTCGGATCGCGCGTCGCTGCTGCTGGAGCATCAGAAAATGATTACCCACCTGGCCGCCCTGGAAACCCTGGAGGCAGCCCCGGATTGCGTCAAGCCCGACGACGCCGCGGTTTCGCTGGCGGATGATATGGAAATATACGTCAAAGGCGTAATTGATAACGACGCGGAACGCGAACGGCTGCTGAAACAGCAGGAGCAAATCAACGGCTTTCTAAAACAGACCCAGGCCAAGCTCAACAATGATAATTTTGTGAGCCGGGCTAAAAGCGAAGTTGTCCAGCGGGAAAGGGACCGCTTGATTCAGTTGCAGGAACAACTGGCAACGGTAGAAGAGAACCTTTCCGCCCTGTCAGATTGATTTTTTTGCTAAATAGTTACTGTTACGTAAAGACTGTCACCCCCGCGAAAGCGGGGGGCCAGTGGCCTGAACCAGCGGTTTTGGGCAATATTCTGGATTCCCGCTTTCGCGGGAATGACAAATAAAAGTTTTCCATAACAGGGACTAAATAACGAAAGGTGCCGCCATGGATATTGAAATGGAATTATCCCGAATCATTATTCAGGAAACTTCCGATCAGCAGTTTATTTTCCTGAAGGAAATTAATGGCGAACGTTCGTTCCCTATCGTAATCGGCATTAACGAAGCCGTCGCCATCGACCGCCGGCTCAAAGGAATCCCCACGCCGCGGCCGATGACTCACGATCTGCTTTACCGAACGATAACGCAGTTGGGCGGGCGGCTGGAACGGGTGATTATCAATGATATTCGGGACCATACCTTTTACGCGATGCTGATTGTCGAGCGGGAGGGGCAATTGCTGGAGATCGATTCACGTCCCAGCGACGCTATCGCGTTGGGAGTGGTGGATAACACCCCGATTTTCGTGGCGGAGCACATTCTCGACGAAGTAACCTGAGCCGAGACCAGGGGGATTTTCTGCGTAATATTTTGTTGCAGAAATGGTAGCATTATTAGACATTGCACGTCCAATACGATACCAAAAACGAAGCGCTAAAAGGGGTGGCAAAAGCGCGAAAAGATCAAAAAAAGTCAAAAAAACAGTGCAGAAGTTGGGTAGTTTTTCATAGAAATTGAAGAGAGTTGGGGCAAAGTTGGGGGTTTTTTGCAGTTTTTGGCGATTTTTAAAAAAGGGCTGTCGCAGAAATGGTTCGGTTTGGACGTTGGGCGTCACCCCCCAAATCACGGTTGATTTTACTTTTTTCTAGACGTTTCTACTGGGCAATGAAAGTTTTTACAGAACTTACATAAAGAAAAACTGCAACTAACAAATCCCTAACACCCCCGTTATTAGTCCAAAAAAGGGGTTTTCACTTTTTTGGTGGGATTAATAAAGATTCATCCTTGAAAAAATATTGCGTCCATCTGCATTAGCCGATACCTTATATGAAATGATAAGGGAATACAACAACCATATTTGCAGATAATGTGCAATATCGGGGATAATATTACACGGAGCATTAAATGTTAGTAGAATTTAGAATAAAGAATTTTCGCTCTTTCCGAGGTGAACAAGTGTTCAGTCTCGTTGCGAGTAGTGATAATGAGTTGGAGGGGAATTGTACTACTGAAGGCAAAATGAAGCTCTTGAAAGCTGCTGGAATCTATGGCCCAAATGCATCGGGTAAAAGCAATCTTATCAGAGCAATAAAATTAATGAGGGATGTTGTCTTGAATTCGGCGAATTACAAACCAGGCGTCAATCTGCCTGTACAGCCGTTTTTATTAGATGATAAATCACAAAAAGAGCCAAGTTCGTTCGAGGTTATTTTTTATCATGGAAATTTTCGATATCAATATGGCTTCACTGCAACCAATGAACGTATTCACGAAGAATGGCTGCTGGCATATCCAAAGGGACGGGATAGAGATAATGCACAAACATGGTATCACAGAACCTTTAACAAGACAGGTGCGGATTGGAAATTTGGTTCATTTTTAAAGGGGGAACGAGTTCAATTAAAAAATTCTACTCGCGATAATGCACTATTTCTATCGGTAGCAGCACAGTGGAACAATAAGCAGTTGACCACCGTGTACGAGTGGTTTAAGAAAAAATTGCGAGTTGTTCCAACTAAGGAGTATTTCAGGCCAGTTACTGCCAAAATGTTACTTGATACTGAGAAGGAAGAAGGTGTTGGAGAGGAGTTGAATAAGTTTGTCACAGCGGTTTTGCAACAAGCAGACTTAGGGATTGTTGGCATAAACGTTGAAAAACATAAATTGGATAGGAGCAAGATAGAATTATCCGAAATTATATCAGATGATTTTCGAGAAGAAATGCTGAAAAGTTTGGAGAAAGAACCGCCGCTCAAGGTGGAAATGCTTCATTCTAATACCGTTACGAATGAGGATGTTTCTCTCCCGCTGGAAGAAGAGTCGGACGGAACACAACGTTTTTTCCAACTCCTGGGGCCATGGCTCGAAGCTATTCTTAACGGATATACTGTGTTTATCGATGAGTTGGAGGCAAGTCTGCATCCACTTCTTACTCGTGAGTTAATAAAATTCATTCAAAATCCCAGGAACAATAAAACAGGGGCGCAGTTGGTTTTTGCTACACATGATGTAACGCTGTTAGATCCAGAGTTGTTCCGGCGTGATCAGGTTTGGTTTACAGAGAAGGATGATGTTGCTGCTACGCAATTGTATTCCATGTCGGATTATAAAGATAAGCCGAGAAAAGGGGAGGCAATGCAGAAGGGGTACTTAGCTGGGCGATATGGCGCGATTCCGATTCTGGAGGCTTTTAGCATTCCAAATGGTTAAATCACGCCCCAGAAAAGAACTTGCTCGCCGGTTACCCTCCAGAGTACCCAACAAGCCTGAGCTTATTGTATGCGAAGGCTCGACTACAGAGCCAACGTATTTCAAGGCATTGAGAAGCAAATTGCGATTGAGTGCTCTTCGAATTGACGTGTTTAGTCCAAGTGAGTCTGAGCCAATTAAAGTTGTTGAACGGGCTATTGCTAAGAATAAAGAAATGAAAAAAGACGGTATTCCATACGAAAAAATATGGTGTGTTGTTGATGTAGAAATGCCGCCACACAGCACTCTTGATGAAGCGTGGGCAGAAGCGGGTAAGACAACCAGGCTAGAACTTATATTGACTAATCCGTGTATTGAATACTGGTTCCTTTTGCATTTCGAAAAGCATACTGCACCATTTGGCGATAATAGCGATGTCATGAAAGCGCTTATAGCAGTTCACCCGTCTTACACGAAAAACAATATTGGTTTTTATGATCTAGCTCGACTTACAAACACTGCAATTAAACATTCCAAGAAAGTGTTAGAAGAAAAAGAGTGTGGTGAGGACCTTCGAGATTGCAATCCTTCTACCCACGTACATAAAATTGTTGAACATCTTCAAAACATTGCTCAACAATAGATTTTTGTTAACAATAAGTTTTCCAGGACGATTCTACTGGGCGTAAACTACGTTTCTGGGAACGACGGCCATGGAGACGGGGCGGGATGCGTTGCACTGGTTTACTTTGAAGCGAACCTCCAGTCGGCCCACGGTGCCGGGGGCAAAACCTTCGACTAGAGGAGGGCTGGAGGCGAAAATATGCTCGCCTTCTTCAATTGGAACGACGTTCTCCATGAGCACATACCAGTCGGCAGAACCATCGAGATTAACTTCCATCCGCTGTTGATCGGCATCGTAGCGATAGATAATGTCCCGGTCGGAAGCGTCGGTAAACGAACATTCCGTCCCATCGGTACTGACATCAATCGTTGCAACATCAGGATCATTCCAGGCGGAGCGCATCAGGCTGCACATCTGATGCAAACTGTTGCGAGCGGAGACGCTAACCATGGCCAAGTCGTGATTGGCTTTGTAGCTTTTCAGAGCGGCATCAAAAGCGGTTGCCGTAGCAATCAGCAACAACGCAGTGATAGCCAGTGAGATCAGAATTTCCACCAGCGATAAACCCCGACAGCGCCGGCGACGACCCAATAGGCAAACCGACATTAATGGGCAAGTTGAACCCGGTCGGCAAGCCGGATTTGATTTACCGCCGGCAGGATAGTTTTTTAATCTCATAATAAAATCCTTGTAAGTATTCACGATTTTTTTTAGTGGTTCGCTATTCCAAAATCGAGACGTTCAAACCCCCGCCTGGCAGCGGGGGCTGAATATGGGAAGGCCATGCTTAAGCCCGAAGACGTGCGTAAGCATGCCACCCAAATTTGGTTAAATTTCCTGTCGAATTAAAATTCCACATAGGAGTTTCCGTCGAACATAATCACAATCGGGGTTCTCATGCCGCTGGGCAGCATATTACCCGGATCGGGCGTGATACTGATGACTCCGACGTCGCCGGGTTCGGTGGTCTCGGAGCCGCCGTCACCCATGGTGGCCCCGATGTTGGTAACGTAACCGCTGGACCAGTTGGTGGTGTCGCACATGGAGATAATGGTACCATTGATTTCGGCGTTTCCGCGAACGTCCACGATGCCGCCGATAATAGCTCCGGAAAGCACGTTGTTGTCTCCGGAACTGGAATTGGTATTACCGAGGTTGACATTAAAGTGAGGCGCCAGGATGGTAGCCTCGGCCATGGCGGTGTTCTGGAAGGTGGCGGCACCGGTGAAATAGAGGCAGTTATCCTGCCATCTCAGCACCTGGGGGACATCGGTGATGATGGGACCGTTGAAGTTGCAGTTTTCGAATCGAACGTTATTGTAATAGGAAGAGCCGCTTTTGTTGCAATCAACGTAGAGGACGCCTTCGAAGGTGCAGTTACGAAAGAGGGCGTTGCGGTTATTGGGCAGCTTGGAATCGGTAAAGGTCTGATTTTCATAAACATGGCGGTCAAGCTCGCGTGACCAGCTTCTGCTGGGGCTGTTGTAATCGCCGGCAACGTGAGGGAAATACTCGGTTTCCCGATCACCGCTCGGACAGTAAGGAATAACGTTAAGACTGCCGTCGTTATACATATCGGTGTCATAATCGGCAATATCCATGCCGGGTACATCCTGGCAGGGTTGATCGTAATTGATCCCTTCGTGATAGCCTTGAACTTCGTCTTCGGGGCTGTAAATTCGGTTGCCGTCCCCGTCGAACATAGGATTGTCATCACCATCGAGGGTTTCCATCTGGTAATCCTCGTTTTGAATCTGCTCCAGGGTTAAAACCGTGTTGATGGTACCCTCGACACTGGAATCGCTGGTCATGTTGAAAGGAGAGATATCGGCACGGTCCCAAGAGCTGAAAATGTCACCCTGAATGTTAGTGTCCCCCGTAAGCCACATCCGACCGCGGCTGGCGATGGCGTATTCGAGCACCTCGGTATCCTTGCCAACCGGATAAGCCAGGCCGGCACCGCGGGTGATATCATCGGCGGCACCGACGCTTTCGACAATCAGCCGATGGGGTTCATCACTAACTCCAGCCTCGAAACGAAACAGCAGCGAGAACCGCCCCGGGCTGTCGGTCTTGTAAGCGATATCGCCGGAAGCGGGAATTCGCAGCTCCAGAGCAGAACTATCCCAGCTGATTCCGTTACCTTCCAGAATCACCGAATCACCGATCAGGCTCTGCACATGGGCGACAAAATATCCAAAAGTTTCTTCGGCTTCGGACTGAGTAACTGTATTGACCATTGAATAAGCTGCAGAGGGTGTTTCGTAAGTGCCGATGAGGTAATTGGCATATTGCAAACCCGATTCAGCAGCAGCCTGAGCGGCGTTCATTTCATGATGATTTTTGGACATTTGTAAATTGATGTTACTCATCGCGGTAAAGGAAATGGCCAGGACCGCAAAAAGAGTCACAAAAAACACCGCCAGTATTGACGTACCGCCTCGTCTTAATCGGTTACGAGCATTCATAATCGCACCTTCCCCCTT
>DAOWAK010000145.1 GCA_030634605.1 Sedimentisphaerales bacterium | reverse complement strand
CCTTGCGATGAACCTTTTTCAGTTCATTAACCTGCCTGGGCGTCAACGTGAATCCTTTCATACACAACATATCGGCAAACGACCGATAAAATCATTGATTATTCAACGAAAACATGGTATTTTCATTCAGGATGAGTATATTATGGTCAATCGATGTTATTTTTTGCTGCTGTCGTTGATGATAACTTTTCCGGAGCCTCGTTTTACTTTTCCGAGGAAGTAAGGTTTTTCACCGAGTTTGCGTAAGTGGGACATGATCGAGCGGGTGAAGCTCGGAGCGACCACCATTATGTAGCCAATGCCCATGTTGAAAACCCGATACATTTCTTCGGTTTCGACGGGGCCGAGCTGTTGGAGGTAATCGAAGATGGGGGGGACGGGCCATTTTTTATGCAGCACCACGTCGAGGTCGTCGTTGATGACGCGGGGGATGTTGCCTACGAGTCCGCCGCCGGTGATGTGGGCCATGGCTTTGACGACTTTTTTGACTTTGTAATTTTTAAGCAGTCCCATTATTGCCCGGGTGTAAATTCGGGTTGGTCGCAGCAGCGCTTCGCCGAGGGTTTCGCCGAGTTGGTCGATGTGATCGGTAACATTTAAGTTTTCCCGATCGAAGCAAATCCGCCGGACCAGTGAATAACCATTGGAGTGCAGTCCGTGACTGGCCAGGCCAATGACCGAATCGCCCACTTCCACATGTTCGCCGGTTACGATGCGGTTTTTCTCCACCACGCCCACGGCGAAGCCGGCCAGGTCGAATTCACCCCGGCGATAAACGTCGGGCATTTCCGCGGTTTCGCCGCCGATCAGGGCGCACTCGGCGAGTCGGCAGCCCTGGCTGATGCCGGCGACGAATTCGTTAATCTGGGCGGGTGCGAGGCGGTTGACCGCGACGTAGTCCAGGAAGAAAAGCGGTTCGGCACCCTGGACGAGCATGTCGTTGACGCTCATGGCTACCAGGTCGATGCCGACGGTGTCGAATTTGTTCATCAGAGAGGCGACTTTGACCTTGGTGCCCACCCCGTCGGTGCAGGCGACCAGCACGGGGTTGCGATAATTCTTTTTGAAGAGCTTTTCGTCGTAATCGAGCCGGAAAAGTCCGGCAAAGCCGTTGGGCAGATGCATCACCCGCGGGCCATGTGTACTGCGCACGTTATCGCCGATCAGATCGACCATCTCATCGTTGGCGTTAATGCTGACACCAGCTTCGCTGTATGTTAGGTTTTTAGCCATGTAGCCAGCATACACCCCTTTCAGGGATTTGTTAAGGAAAATCTGTAAAAACCGGACTGGTTGGCCTGGAATTCGGTTCGTAAATAGATATTGAATTCGAGGCTGATAATGGTATAATATATTTCGTGGCAGATTATACATTTACAGCTTATTTTGAAAATGAGGTGTTGCGAAAGCGTTCCTATATCAAAAAAGCCTGGTGTATTCGAGTTGTCGAAAATCCCCTGCGGGTTGAGGAGCAGGAGGGAAACCGATATCGTTTTTGGGCCAGAATCGACGAATTAGATGGTCGTGTGTTGCGTGTGGTAACCTTGGCAGACAAAAAAACTATCCATAATGCGTTTCCGGACCGGAGGTTTGAGTTATGAAATTGAATTATTATCAGGATACGGACTCTTTGTATATCGATTTCTCTTCTCGTCCCAGTGCCGAAAGCCGGGAAATTTCCGAGGGTGTCGTTCTGGACTATGACGCGGAGGGCAACCTGGTGGGCATTGATATCGATAATGCGGGGAAAAAGCTGGATTTGAAAGAATTAGTACTCAACCACTTGCCGGTCAAAATAAGCACACTTTCTGCGTGAGAATTTTCTGCAAGTGGGCACTCTGTCTACTAATTCACTTAATGAGTTATCGTTGACGCTGATGAGCTGCGAAGTTTCTTTGCCTAATCCAATTATATGGTTTGAAACTGGATAGAGGCAAGCTCCTGCTGAGATGCCCGCTGGGAGACGTCGAGAAACTCTACACCGACGACACGGTCGTCCTTATCGTAATCCAGAATAACACCCGGTTGAATCTCTTCGGATTCGACGAGGCGTTCTTCGTCGAGACGGAAATAAAGCGTGTCGGTTTCCTTGTCAACTTTTATTCTCATGTTTCCTTCTCAACCTTTTGGCGAAGAATACGGCAATTTCTCTAGGCGAATCTACTCGAACAATCTTTTCTGGTAGCGTTCTGAGGCGAACTTGCTGACGGCGCGGTCCACGGGTACGGGGTATTTGCCCGACCAGCAGGCGTTGCAGTAGTGGTCCGGGGGGTATTTTACGCAGTTGAGCATTCCCTCGAGCGAGAGGTAATGGAGGCTGTCGATTTCGAGGTAATCGCGGATCTGATCGACGGTGCGTTCGTTGGCGATGAGTTCTTCGCGGCTGGGGAAATCGATGCCGTAGAAACAAGGGTAGCGGATCGGCGGGCAGGCTACTCGCAAGTGAATTTCTTTGGCGCCGGCGCGTTTGAGAGCGCCCATTTTACCGCGGGTGGTGGTGCCGCGAACGACGGAATCTTCGATGACGGCGAGTCTTTTACCTTTGACCAGTTCCTTGATTACGTTAAGTTTCATTTTGACTGCCAGGTCGCGCATGGGCTGTTCCGGTTCGATGAAACTTCGTCCGGCATAGTGGCTGACGGTGAAGCCGCGGGCGTAAGGGGTGCCGAGTTCTTCGGCGAAACCACCGGCGGCACAGCGGGCACAGTTAGGAACCGGAATGACATAATCGACATCAACCGGAGCTTCGCGGGCCAGTTGGCGGCCCATCTCGGCCCGGACCAGGTGGACATTTTCGCCGAAAATCGTGCTGGAGGGATCGGAGAAATAGACCTGTTCGAAAATGCAGTGGGCCGGTGTTACGGCCTGGGGACCGTCGAAGAATCTGCTGCGTAAGCCGTTTTTGTCGATGGTGACGATTTCGCCGGGTTCCACTTCGCGGACAAAGGCGGCGTCAATGATGTCCAGGGCGCAAGTTTCAGAGGCGACTACGTAAGCTTTGTTTTGCAGTTGTCCGATGCACAAGGGTCGAATTCCGTAGGGATCACGTGCGGCTTCGATCCGGTCGGGGCGCAAAAACAGGAGGCAGTATGCTCCCTGGAGGTGTCGCAACACATGGGCCATGGGATCGGGTTTGCTGATGTGGGTGGGTTTGGCAAGCAGGTGGACGATGATTTCGCTGTCGCTGGTGCCCTTGAAGATGTGTCCGTAGGCTTCGTATTCGTCGCGCAGCAGGGAGGCGTTGATCAGGTTGCCGTTGTGGGCGACGGCGAGTTGTCCCTGTGAATATTCCACCAGAATCGGCTGGGCGTTTTCCTGTCGTGATGATCCTGAGGTCGAATAGCGAACGTGTCCGATGGCAACCTGGCAGTTGCCGGACATTTCCCGCAGCCGAGATTGCGGAAAAACCTCACTGACCAGTCCCATTCCGGTATGGCCGAAGATGTATTCCCCGTCGCTGACGGCAATTCCGGCGGATTCCTGGCCTCGATGCTGCAGGGCGTGCAGGCCGAAATAGCATTTCTCTACCGCCGCAGTATCACCAAAGATACCGAAAACGCCGCATTTCTCCTTGGCTTCGCCCCTGTCCGGGCGGCAAGAGGGGGGTGATCTCATGAAAATACTCCCGTAATCAAAAAACGTAGTTTAATAATTCCCTCTGGACAAGTCAACTGTTGAGCCGATATAATGAGTGCCAGAGCGATAATCAGACAGATTTATCTGTATCCATTCAACAATATTAACGGTAATTTATCATTGGTCGGTCTGGATTTTGGCTCATCGGTCATTTTGCGGTTGTCCGGTTGCATTGTCCTGGTGGAATATATACCCAATGGGTATCATAATGCCTGGCAGGGCCGACTATAACCTCTGGTTATTTCAGCAATAACAAAAATCCAGGCATAGTGTTTTCATTTAGGACGAGTATATATAGTAGTTTTTTGGGAACAAACGTCTATGGACGACCAGAATCAAGCTGTCAATGCTGATAAATCCGGTGAAAATCAGCCATCGGCATCACCTCATGTTGTGGTCATCGGCAGTATCAATATGGATCTGGTAATCAGGGCGGCATCGATTCCGATGCCTGGTCAGACAATCCCCGGTCATCACTTTGCCACGGTTCCCGGCGGCAAGGGTGCTAATCAAGCGGTCGCGGCGGCTCGGTGTGGCGGGCGGGTCAGTCTGATTGGGCGGGTTGGCAACGATGATTTTGGGCAGCGGTTGCTGCTGGGTCTCAAGGCCAACAATGTTGATACGGCAGCGGTGATGGTTTCCGAGGGTGTTCACACGGGATGCGCTACAATTATCGTTGATGACAACGGCGAAAACGCTATTTGTGTGGCCGGCGGGGCTAATTTATTGGTGAGCATCGAGGATATTGACGAACAAATCGAGCTCATCACTAAGGCTGACGTGATTGTGATGCAGCTGGAAATACCCCAGGAGACGGCGGTTTACGCGTTACAGCAGGTGCATCGCAGTAAAATACCGGTTATTTTGAATCCGGCGCCCGCTCCAGATGTAATTAATCCTTCATTGTTCGATGCTGATGTTCTGATACCGAACCAGGACGAAACTACCCGTCTGTGCGGCGAACCTGCAGGCGATGTGCACGCAGCCAAACTGGCAGGTTCGGCACTGATCGGCCAGGGTGCAAAAAACGTGGTCATTACCCTGGGTAAACGCGGTG
>DAOWAK010000190.1 GCA_030634605.1 Sedimentisphaerales bacterium | reverse complement strand
TTAAAACAGCGAAATGGAACCACCATGTTATTTTCCGCGGACGTAAACTACGATCCTGAAAATTACATGAGCATGGGCGGCATGATAGGCTGGCGGCACCGGGCTTATCTTGATTCGCGGTCAGACCGATTTGGTAATACGCTGGAGTATCAATGGGAAAAAGATGATTCCTGTCCGTTAGTAAAAAATGTTTCTTATAATAATCTCAAACTCGAATTTCACACCAACATAAGTGACCATTATGACCGGATTGAATTGAAAACTGATTCCAGGGTTTATCGCACGGTCCGATTTGAATGGTATGATGTTAATGAGGGGATGGGATTGCCATTTATGGCTTACAAGATTTACCATACCGGAAGTGGTGTTGACGCCGATGGAATTTTGCAGGATTCCATTACAACAAATCAGAAGCATTATATTTATGGCGCCGGAATGTTCGGGATAAGGTGGATTTTTTACGACGATCATGTTCGGGGTAATGATTGCAATATTTATGTAAATTTTGATAAGTGGGGCCGAGTTTCGCATCGTAAGGACCTGGTCGAAGAAGACTTGTATCATGGAACCAAATTTGTTTACGATCTCTACCATCCCGATTTGCCAAACAACCCTCTGATGGCTTCGGAAACCCCCGGTGTCAACTCTGAAACTGTATCCTATCTAAAAGCTGCCAGGTATAATTTTCTAAATCCAACCAACGGCTCTCTGTCATACCGCAGTACATGTTCCTGGCAAAGCGATAAAGGGTCCTTACTGGTTCAGGACAACTATGCTGCGGACTGGTCTTACTCGGCGGATGTGGATTATGAATATGCCAACCAGAGCTATCCACTTAAGCCCACGCATATCACAGAGGCGATTGAAGGAACCGATGGGCAGGTGCGGCACCGGAGTAATGTTTATAATTCAGCCGGAGACCTGATAGAACAGCAAATTTATGATGGTCAGAATACTGCTAACCGTGTCTGTTTGGAAATCGAATATCATCCAGACTTGCCTGTGCCGATACGACAGATCACCTGGCAAGGGCCCGGCAAGACCGGCCAATCAGTTGAAAAGGTCTTTGTTTATGGTGACCCCGACGGTGTTGTTGACGAGCACGGAAAATATCTCATCCAGGAAAAAGTGCTGCTGGAATGTGACCCCAATGTTTGGGCAATAACCAGTTACAAATATAAATCTTCCGGTGAAATTCTCGAACAAATCGACCCCAGCGGTAACCGGGTGGCTTATGAATATGACCCCAACAATGGGTACCCCACCTGTATGAAAGCGGGTCCCGCTGGAAACGAGGTGGTTGTTAGCCGACTCCGCTACGATGCCATCGGCCAACTCTTGCTGCAGGCGGATCAATTCGGCAAGGTGACCAGGAATCATTATGATGACCTCGGCCGCATGTATAAAGTTCAAACCTACAGCGATCCGGCAGCCTTGTTGATTGATTATGTTGACTTCACCCTCTCACGTTATTACTCGTTCGATCCCAACTCAGTTACGTGTTATGGCTATGACAGCCGAAATAATCTGGTTTATGAGGAAAAGCCCAACGGCGGATTGGTTCGCACCGAACACACTCGAAACAACCAGCAAAAAACCATTACCTGTTACGATGACCGCGACGGCGATCAGCAACCTGAAGCAATCAGCCGGGAAGTTTTTGAATATGACGCGCGGGGCAAAGTTGTCAAAACAACCAAAATAGATTTGCACGATCCGGTTATCCAGCACAGCTCTGAAGTGATAAACGAATACGACTTTTTAGACCGCCTGCTGGGTACCTGGTGGCGGGGATACGATGGCGAAACCATCCTGAAATGTCAATTATATGATTATGACGGTGCGGGCCGGAAAATTCGGCAACAGTTGGGCGGCTCCGACACCGGTCTCAAAGACAACGGCGACATTCCGCTACTGCGTTGTACCGAATATGAATATAATGTTTTCGATAAGCTGACCAGGCGCAAGGTCTGGGCCGGGCCGGATGAATATTCGGTTACCCGCTTTGAGTACGATCTGGCCGGTAACCGCACCGCCATCATCGACCCGGCCGGCAGCATTATCTATACCGATTACGATAACGCCAATCGTAAGGAAGCTGAATATTTTGCTATCGAATATCACGCCTCCGATCCCAATGTCTCGCGGACCAACGCCCGGCTCAGCAGAAAACTGACCTATCACCAAAATAGCGCGCTGGCAACAGAGACTTCCTACGATAATGACGGTTCGGTAGTGCTCTCTTACGGTGAATTCAACTACGATTCACGCGGCCGACTCCACCAGGTTACCCGGCATCTTACCGAACCAGGCGCTGCCGAGCCCAATGTCGCTGTTACGCGTTACAATTATTATGACCCCAACGCTTCAGTCAGTAATCATCAGGTTGTCATCACCGATACCGTCGGCAAAGAAACCCGCAGAATTTACGACACCTTCGGCAATATCATTAAAATTATCTATCCCTCCGGCGATTATCAGCAACAAAAATTTAATGCCGACGGCTCTCTGCAAAAACAGGCGGTCTTCGACGACACCGGCAAAAAGTGGATTCATTACGAATACGACGGCTTCGGCAGACTTACCAAAACCATCTATCCCGACTCCGGCTGGGTGGCTGCCCAGTATGACGGATTCGGCCGCCGCACTCGCCTGATCGATCAGCGCCAGGAGCAATATCACCTCGGCGGCAGCAACCAGATCAACTACGAATATAGCCCGCTCGGCGATATTGTGGTCGTAACCGATCCTAACGATTACCAGACCCGCTACAGCTACCGCGGCGACGGCCAAAGAAATTCGCTGCTGGTCAAGGACCCTGCCGGACAGACTGTTTATTCACTGTATTACTTCTACGATCTGCAGGGCCGGCTGTATTATCTCCGCCGGCTCAAGGATGACCAGGGCACTAATCTGGCCATCTTCGACTACGATGCCAACGGCAACCGCAAACAGCTCTGGCACCCGCTCACCGGTCAGCAAAATGGCCCAAACCTCTGGATCGACTACACTTACAACCGCGACAACCGTCTGATCGGCATCCAAACCGACCACTACCAACTCACCGGCGATCCCAATTATCAACTGACCAACGTTACTCTCGACGGCCTGGGTCGGCTGCTCAGTGCTGATGAAACGGTTACCGACACGTCAGGAACGCGGATAAATCACTCTCTAACCAACAGTTACGACCGACTGGGCCAACTGACCGCCGCCGGGATCAGCAATATCGCCGGAGCTAACTGGTCCGCCGATTACAATTACGACAAAGCCGGCAATCTGCTTAACTGCCGGAAAAATTCCTCCGCCAGCCAACGCAGCTACAACGGCGACCTGCTAACCGGCTCATCCGGTAGCGATAATTTCAGCCTCGACTGGGACGACAACGGCAACCTCACTACCGGCATCAGCGAAATCCGCTCTTACGACTGGGAAAACCGCCTCAGCCAGGTCCAGATCGGCTCCGAGACGATTGATTTTCGCTACGATCCCGACGGCAACCGGGTGCTGAAATCCACATCCGCCGGCCCCGACCGCCGTTATTTGGTCGATATCGCGTCTGATTTGCCGGTGATTCTGCTGGCGTTCAACACCGCAAGTGATGAAATAACCAAGAGTTACGTTCACGATTATGACCGGCCGTTAGCTCAGTACGCTGGGCCGATGTCTTCGGGAGCCAAATTTTTCTACCTGTGCTCCCGTCTGGGTAGTGTTCGGCAGTTGATTGACGTTAACGGCTCGGTCAAGCACCTTTACACTTACGGCCCGTTCGGTAAAAAGCTGGAATCTGACAGCGACCCCGACGATTTGCCGAACCCTTTCCAGTTCACCGGCCAGTATTTCGATACTGAAACCGGCGACTATCACCTCCGCGCCCGAACCTATTCCCCTGCCCTGCAACGATTTACATCCCGCGACCCCTACCTCGGCCAATTAGAAGAACCCGCCACCCTCCACGCCTACCTCTACTGC
>DAOWAK010000054.1 GCA_030634605.1 Sedimentisphaerales bacterium | reverse complement strand
GTAATTGATCCTGACGAAAATGGGCTGGGTACTTATTATGTAGTTATAAGCACTCCGTCATTCGGCCAAAATACTGAAGATATTATTCAATACCAGTTAACCATAACAACATCTGATCCGGAACCTGTGGAAACACCTCCATCCCAGTTAGTCTGGCTGGCGTTTGACGGGGCAAGAGCGGATTACCTTCTGGATGCATATGGAGGACTGGGCGGAACGACCGACGTGGTAAATCGTCCGGCGTTTGACGCGGAGGCTTTCGACTTAGGTGGAATGCAGCAGGCAATGATGGACGCCATAGCTGCTCGCATTGAACAGATATATCGGGACACTGGTTTAGGTGAAGATGAGATTGAATTTGTTACGGATAAACCAGCAGCCGGCGCGATCTATTCGACGGTGGTATTTGGCGGCTTGGCGCCTATGCCGGGCTTGTTGGGAATAGCGGAAAAGCTGGATCGGCACAACGAAGATCGGACAGATATGGCTGCTGTATTTAGTGATGCGTTGGCAGAAGCATTTTTAAATGTCATGGACGAAGACCCCACAGTTCGATTTGGTCAGGCTGTAAATGCTGTAGCTAACACAGGTGCTCATGAACTGGCCCACATTTTAGGGCTTGAACACGCCACCGAAATTAATGTCCCCGCAGACGAAACAAACAACATGATGGACTACAGTTCGGCAGAAATCAGAATCGGACTGAAAGAATTCGAGGAACGTACCGCATACCGATTGCATATCGGTGGCAATCCGGAACAGATTGGTTTCCAGAATGAAGTTGACCTGTTGTTACGGTACATTGGCTCAGGCACTGATATTGGGGAATAAAATTTATAACACCAAAATCAAATTTCCCACTTTGAGGACAACTTGATTTTTGGACAGCTAATTGTTATCTGCCGGTAAAGATCCGCAGATCGCAGCAAGGAGGCATTCTATGGCGGCGGTAGTAAAAAATAGTCGTGCCGGGCTATGGTTTGTGGGAACAGTGTGGTTAATCTCGCTGGTAAGCTGGTTTTTTGCCACGATTCTGCTGTTACAGCAGAATCCGGCAGGTACAGGCAGTGATTCTTCGGCGAACTCGGCTTTTTGGGCTTCGACGTTTTTAACGCTACTGGCGTTTGCTTTGACCTGTTTTTTCCTTTTGCGCGATGTCAACACCTTGCGAAATAACGGTGAAATTATCGTAACCGTTTTGCGACGTATGCAAGCCAGCGATACCCAGCGGCAGGCGCTGTTGACCCAGCTCGGAGAAAACCTGCTTTTGAGCGACACCGTCAAATCGGTGGTGTTCCGCGAAAGAGATCTTTCACTGTTGCGAGATGCGATACAGCAGGATATTCGTGCCGAAAAATGGGATTCCGCCAATGTCCTGATTGATGAACTTCACGAACGTTTTGGCTGTAAAGAGGAAACCCAGGAAATACGAGATGAGCTGAACCGCTACCAAATAGCCGGTGTCGAGGAAAAAATTGACACTTCGATCAAGCACCTTGAATCCCTCTGGAGCATTCACCGTTACGTGGACGCCCAAAAGGAAGTTGAGAACTTGATCCGTTTGTATCCAAACAACGAAAAAGTTAATCAGCTCAAAGGGAAAACTGATCAGTTGCGGCAGGAGCACAAAAAAGACTTGCTTAGAAGACTTGACGCCGCAGTTAAAAACAATGATTACGACCAGGGAGTGGAACTACTGAAATTGCTGGATATCTACCTGACGCCTACCGAAGCTGCAGCACTGGAAGAATCTGCCCGCGGCGTACTGCGCGGGAAATTGCATAATATGGGTGTTCAGTTTTCGATGTATGTAACTGAAAAACAGTGGGACAAAGCTTTGCAAATTGGCAAAAGCATTATAGAAGAATATCCCAACTCGAAGATGTCCCAGGAAGTTCGGGACAAACTTGAAATCCTGGAACGGAGAGTCCGCGAATCGGCCGGATAATGAACCGACCAGGTGGGTTTTTTGTTTGACACTATGGAATGAGGCTTTATAATCGTTCAAATTGCACAATAACGTAAGTGCTTTTGAGAAAATACCTTATAGCTTGTTCAGCGGAGTTGCGAAATGATCAATAAACAAAAGGTTTTGGTTCTGGGCATGGTTACGATGATGTTGCTGCCCGTGTTGGCGGCGTTTGCCCAAACCACCGATGACAATAATGATACGGAACTTATCGAGCAAACCCGGCAATACTGGGATGAGCTTTTACATTATTGCCTGATTGGCCGGTGGGATTTGGCACGGGATCGTGGACGGGCGTTACTGGATTTGGATCCGGATCCTACTTTGCTGCTGAATCTAGCTCAGAGCGACAAATATACCGACAGTTATCGTAATTTGTCACTGCTTGAGAAGGACACTCCGGTAAAGGATATTGCCCTGGCGGTAATGAAACTGGTCGAACAGGGCAGATTCACTGAGCGTACCAAGCCGGACCGCATTGCCGCAGAAGTTAAACGTCTCTCCGGCACTACCCGCGGACGAGAAATGGCCATGAACCGTCTAATAGATTCGGGTGAATGGGCAGTACCGGTAATGATTGAAGCACTGCGGGATTCCAATCGGTCCGAAGAATTTTCCCTGATCAAATGGGCACTGCCTCAACTGGGTCGGGTTGCAGTAAATCCGCTGGCCCTGGCACTACAGCGTTGCAACGAACTGAATGTGCGGTTAATCATCCTGGAATCTCTGGGTGAAATTGGTTATCAAAGTGCAATCCCATACATTCAGGAAATCGTTGAAAACAAAAACGCCGGTTCCGAATTACGAACCGCGGCATTAAAGGCTTTACATTCTATCCGCAACCAGGGCAACATGGCGGGCAAAAACGCGGCTGCGGCTTTTGAGCAGTTAGCATTGGATTACTACAATCACCTGGATTCCCTGGCGGTGCCCGCGGAGCAGGAACTGGCCAATGTCTGGTTCTGGAGTGATGAAACGGGACTGGTCCCGGAAGTAGTAATCCGCGATTCGTTCGATGAACTAATGGCCATGCGCTGCTGCGAGAGCGCTATCAAGCTCGACCGCAATCGGGCCACGGCAATTTCGCTCTGGTTGTCTGCCTTTTCCCGCCTGGAAGCCGAGGGACATCCTCAGCCGGCCTATTTTGGCGACGGTCATGCCGACGCTGCAACTTACGCTTTGACTGCCGGCCCCGAGTATCTCCATCGCGTGCTCAATCGAGCACTGGAAAACCGCAATCGCCCGGTTGCCCTTTCAGCCATTAAAGCTTTGCGGCGTAATTCAGGCCAGAAATCATTGCTTTTTGAACTGGGTACGGTTCAGCCATTGATGAAGGCCCTGACCTTTGCCGATCGGGAAGTACGCTTAAGTGCGGCACTGGCAATTGGAGCAGCTAAACCATCCGCTCCCTTCAATCGCAGCAAACTGGTTATGCCGATTCTGGTTGAAGCTTTACGGCAAAAAGGTCAGCGCAACGCTTTAATCGTTGACGGTAACGAAGCCCGCCGCAATCGACTGAGAGGGGACATGACTAATTCCGGTCTGTTCAGTGTTGTCATAAGCAAGGCTCATCTCGGGGTAACATTAGAAAGGGCAAAAAACCTTTCCAGTTTTGACCTGATTGTTTTGAGTTCTAATATCTCCCAGCCAAACCTCACTGATGCTTTGGCAACGATCGCAAACGATTACCGCCTGGCTTTCTGCCCAACGATTGTAATCACTTCTGCCGGATCCATCAGCACCACCGAAAAAGCTATAGCCGACAGTGATTTCGCTCAGGTGGTACTGGAATACACCCCACTTGAAAACATCATCAAAGCGGCCTCGGAAATCCTCGCCAAAAATCAGGCAGTAGATTTCGATGCCAATCTGGCAGACAAATATGCCACCGACGCCGTGGAAGTGTTGCGTAGCCTGTCGGTTACCGGGAACAAGGTATTGAATGTCAAACTGGCCGAACCGGCGCTTATTGAGGCAATACGTGAAACCCGACCGTTAATCCAGCAGGCCGCAATTGACGCCGTGGCTAACCTTGATTCGCTCGAAGGCCAACGGGCCATTGCAACTCTCGCCCTGGATGAGCAGGAAGAAATGCCCATCCGTTTGATGGCTCTGGAAAAGGTGACGGTGTCAGCGAAATCTTTCGGCAATCTGCTCTTGCCGGAACAGGTCACTCAAATATACAATCTGGTTAGTTCTCAGGATACCGAACCGCAACTGAGAAACCTGGCCGCCGAGGCGTTTGGTTCATTGAATTTACCCAGCGTCCAGACCAGCAAGCTTATTCTCGACCAGATGCAATGATCGGCTGGCAACCATCAAGCCATCTCCATAAGACCCAAAAGCAATTTTGGATAGTAGGGTTTTTGCGCATAAAACGTTTTGAGGAATTTATATGCGGGTAGCGTACTTTGGGAGCGGCCAGTTCGGTTGCGTCACTTTGCAGTGGCTGAGCGATTCCGAATATGAAATCGCGACTGTTGTTACCCAGCCTGCGCGCCCGGCAGGAAGAGGCCGAAAAAAGAAATCCACTCCGATCGCACAGTTAGCAGAACAGTTGGGCATTTCGTACCAGGAATCAGAAAACGTCAACACTCCCGATTTTTTACAAACCATAAAAAATCTTCACGTTGATGTACTGCTGGTAATCGCATTCGGTCAGAAAATCGGCGCACAATTACTCAGCCTGAGTAATTGTCGCGTAATCAACCTGCATGGTTCACTGTTGCCGAAATATCGCGGGGCAGCTCCGATCAACTGGGCTATCATTAACGGCGATTCGGAAACCGGCCTGACAGTCATCGAAATTAATGAGCAGTGGGACGCCGGCGCAATCCTGGGCCAGATAAAAACCAAAATCCTGCCCGGCGAAACCGCTGATAAGTTGCATGACCGCCTGGGACTACTCGGCCCTGAAATTGTCGAACAGGTACTGGGCCAAATCAGTAAAGGACAAGACCAACCGCTCAAACAGAACGACTCTCTCACCTGCCGGGCCCCCAAGTTGCGTAAAACCGACGCTGCTATTATATGGTCGCAACCGGCTCAGAAAATTTGCAATCTCATCCACGGCATGTGGCCCTGGCCGGGCGCTTACTGTCAGATTCAGCAGGCAAACAAATCCAAAACCGAAAGATTAACCATTGCCCGAGCAGAAATTGTCCCATCCAGCCCCCCTGCCGCAACTGTTGACAGTTCATCCATCTCGCCCGCCGCCGTCTCACCAGGCACTCTCACCGCCGAGATGACCATCGAATGCAGCTCAGGACAATTGCGATTATTGGAAGTTAAACCCGAAAACGGCCGACTAATGAGTTTCGCAGATTACGCTAACGGCCGACGCGTCTCTGCCGGTGACCGATTCCTGAATGGCTAACTAGCGACACTTTCCATCAGCCACCTGTCCGTGTGACTTATGAAACAAAAAAGTCCCCCTACTTTGCAAAATCGATCGGCACGCGACATCGCGGTAAATTGCCTGCTGAACTTCGAAAAGAACCAACTGCTTATCCAGGACAGCCTGGATAAAACCTTCAAATCAACCAACTTGAAAGACGCTGATAAACGCCTGGCAGCAGAACTGGCCTGGGGCACCTGCCGGCGACGCATCACTCTGGATTTTTTGCTCACCCGGCACAGCAATCGGCCAATAGCAAAAATTGACCCGCTGGTGCGGCAAATTTTGCGCGTCGGGATCTATCAACTGGTTTTTCTGGAACGCACTCCGGATTTCGCCGCGGTAAGTGAATCTGTACAACAATGCAAAACCGCCCGGCTGGTTAGCGCAGGTGGTTTTGTTAACGCGATTCTCAGATCAGTTCAAGCCCAGATTAAAGGTCCGGTAAAATTTTCACCCGATGAAATACCGGAAAAATTCTCTCGCTCATTCATCCGTACAACTAATGATGCCGCTATTCAGTTCAACACTGAAATCCTGCCCCATCCCAACAAAAAACCAGCCAAATATTTTAGTATCGCTTATGGATACCCTCGCTGGCTAATGGAACGCTGGTTGAAATTTTATAACAAAAATCAACTTGCCGAAATCTGTCAGGCCGGCAACACCCGTCCGTCCCTGAATCTTCGAGCTAATCGCCTCAAGTGCACCGTGGATCAATTACATAACCGGCTCGACGAAGCGGGATTAACCTCCGTGAAAATCCCCCACGGAGTACGACTAACTGCACCGGCGGCACCGGATCAACTGCCCGGCTTCCAACAAGGCTGGTTTTCGGTCCAGGACAGCACCGCTATGGCTGTCGCCGCCACGCTCGCCCCCCAGCCAGGCCAACATATTCTTGACCTGTGCGCCGCACCCGGCGGCAAAACCACCCATCTGGCCGAACTGATGAACAACCACGGCCAGATCGTCGCCTGCGACGTTAATCAGCAAAAACTGAATCTGGTCCGCCAAAACTGCGACCGACTGGGCATTTCTATCGTAAAAACCTGCCTTCCCGAGCAACTCCAGACTATTTCCCAACAGAATAACGGCTTTGACGCTATCCTGATCGACACCCCATGCAGCAATACCGGCGTCATGGCCAGACGCGTGGAAGTCCGTCATCGGCTAAATCCCATCGATATTAAAAATCTGCGGAAAATCCAGATGGAGCTGCTGACAAAAGCCTCCACCCTACTGCGACCCAACGGCCTGCTGCTTTACAGCACTTGCAGTATTGATACCGCCGAAAACGACCTCTTAGTCCAGGAATTTCTCTCCCAAAACGCCCGCTTCAACCTGGAAGAACAGGCATTAATCCTGCCCGCCACCAGCCATTTTACCCCCTCGCCTAATGAGCAATCCACCCCTACCGCACAATCAGGCTATCATGACGGAGGATTCACTGCAAAATTACGACTCAATTCCTAACCAAATTTTCATTGATTGTATTTAATTTTTACCGCCTGACCGGCCGATACAAATACCATAGGGCACTCCAGGCCAGACCAGCCGGTCAATCCTTGTCACTCGCCGGCAGAAAGGGATTAAATTGTCCGCAATGGAAATGTTCATCGTCATGGCTAGCCTTGCTGCGGCAGCTGGCGGTTCTTTAGTGATCCTGTCCTGCCTGGCCGGAAAACGGGCCGAACTGGTCAAGGCTTACAATATCCACCAGGAAATGCAAGCCCGCCAGGTGCAATTGTCCACACTTGATGACGATCAAGATGAGCACCCCAAACCTGACGCCGACACTGCCCAATAGCGAATTCCAGCCGATTCCCATTTGAAATGGCTCATTCCGCCCTGCCGCTGCCATGTTGCCCTCTCTGGCAAAAAACGCTTAAAAATTACCTGATAATTTTATATTTGCAAAATCGCCCGGATTAGCTAAAATATTCACGCTGGAATTATTTGCTACGGGGAGTAGCTCAGCTTGGCTAGAGCGCTGCGTTCGGGACGCAGAGGTCGCAAGTTCAAATCTTGTCTCCCCGATTTT
>DAOWAK010000290.1 GCA_030634605.1 Sedimentisphaerales bacterium | reverse complement strand
TCCCGATAGCCCCGGTTACTTCATGATGTTCGGGCACCGTAACTTCCCGCCCCGTTACCGCATTAAAGGCCGCCACTACCCCCTTATTAAAAGCCGTACCACCCTGAAAAAATATACGCTTGCCGATTCGTCGCGCCCCCACCACCCGGTTCAGATAATTCGTAACAATCGAATACGCCAGCCCCGCCACCAGGTCCGGCCGCTCCGCTCCCTGCTGCTGATGACTCAACAAATCCGATTCCATAAACACCGTGCACCGCTCACCCAACTTTATCGGCGCCTCCGATGCGAACGCCTCCTCCGCACCCTCCCCCTTGATGCTCATCCCCAGCCGCTCCGCCTGCTCCTCCAGAAAACTCCCCGTCCCCGCCGCACACGCGTGGTTCATCTCAAAATCAACCACCACCCCGTCTTCCAGCGAAATATATTTCGAATCCTGTCCGCCAATCTCAAATATCGTATCGACGTCATGATCCACCAGCGCCGCACCCGTCGCCTGAGCCGTAATCTCATTAATCACCAGGTCCGCACCCACAAAATCACCCGTCAAATACCGACCCGATCCCGTCGTCGCCGTCCCACGAATCTCCACCAGCCCCTTCACGTCCGGCCCGACCATCTCCAGCCCCTGCTTCACCGCCTCCAGCGGCCGCCCCGCTGTCATCAGATAAGCCTTGCTCAGCACCCGCTGACGCTCATCCATCACCACCACATTCGTACTGATCGAACCAACATCGATCCCCAGATAAGCAACAATCTTCTCACCCGCTGCCCGCGCCTCGTCCAGAATTTCCTTATGCACCCGGCTACTCGGCGTTTCATTGCTCGGCTGCTCCAACCTATCCAGCCGATGTCCCACCGTCCGGTTCTGTTTAATATATTCGTCCAGCTTAGACAGAATCACCCGCGGCTCCTGAGTACTCTCCTCCCCCGCACCCTGCCGCATCTGCACCAGCACCGCCCCAATCGCACCCGTTAGCGCATGCTCGTCCGGCACAATCAACCCGCCCCGCCCCAGTTCGAACACATCTTCCAACGCCCGAACCACACCAGCGTTCGCTGCCACTCCGCCGCAAAACGCGACCGACTCAACCACCTTCTTACCCTGGCACAGCGTCGCCTTCAGATTCCGCGCCAGCCCCAGGCACAAACCCGACACAATATCATGCACCGGCGTCGCCTGTTGCTGCAAATGAATCATATCGCTCTTGGCAAACACCGAACAACGACCTGCCACCCGCGGCGGAGTCTCGCTCTGCATTGCCAGCCGACCGAATTCACCCTCAATCTGAATCCCCAGCCGAGAAGCCTGCTGATCCAGAAAACTACCCGTCCCCGCCGCACAGTTGGTATTCGTCGAAAAATCTACCATCTCCCCCCGATCACCGCTCGCCTGCTGCTCATTCGGATCACTCAGGAAAATCACCTTGCTGTCCTGCCCGCCCATCTCCACCAGCGTCCGCACATCGGGCCGCAAATGACGGATCGCCGCCGACTGACAGATTAACTCATTCACAAAATCCAATTTGAGCAGCTCACAAAACGCCCGACCCCCACTGCCCGTCCCCACCATTGTCGCAATCCGGTCCGGAGCAATCTGCCCAAACAAATCCGACAGCATCGCCCGCGCCGTCTCGATCCCCCGCCCGTGCGTCCGTTGATAATTCAGATAACATACTGATTTGCCATGAGTTAGCACCGCAACTTTGCAGCTGACCGAACCAATATCAATCCCCAAATGCAACGGCCCGTCACCCGGAATCTTACTGAACACCGGCTCGAACGTAGAACTGCTAACAGAAGAAGAACGCTTACCATTAAGTCTGGTCATGTTGATTTCACCTTTCGCTTTAATCTTAAAGACGACTGACTGGCAATTGCTTACACATCACCTGCATAGATCGCGATTGAGAAACTTCCAACGCAATCAAATACCGCTATGATAAGCATCCATGTCCAGCCACCGCCCAATCCAACTGACATAGACTTTCGGAATCGCACTCCAAAATCAGCCGGATCAGGCTAAACTATTCTAGTACATACACACCTTTATTTCAATCAGCTTTATCTTTTCCAATACTGATAAAACGCAATAAAACTCACCTTCTGCTCCTGCCAGACAACCTTTCTCACCAAACCATCCCCCATGAAGGCTCCTCATATAATGAACGCTATTCATTCCAAGCACAAAAAAACACAGCCCACCTTGCTGACTTCTTCGTAATTCATAATTCGTCATTGATTCTTCATTCGAGCTTCGTCATTCGCCATTAAAATCCATCCTGTCTAAAATTCTTAAATTTCTTTCATTCAAAATCCAAAATTCAAAACTCAAAATTTCATCTCCCTCATCCTTTCCCAAATATCGCCGCCATCAGCAATTTCTTCGCCTGCTCGCACACCTGCTCGAAATTCTCCTGTTTTCGTATATAAAGTACCACTCCCGCCAGCATACTCCAGGCCGCCTCTACCGCCGCCGCCCGTTCCAAAGCATCACCAAACTCGATCTTATCCAGAATTTGCGCCGCAATCTGCTTACATTGCTGCTCCTTTTCCAT
>DAOWAK010000153.1 GCA_030634605.1 Sedimentisphaerales bacterium | reverse complement strand
TTGCTGATCCCGGCAGGAAGATAGTTTGGCTGTTGTTGAGCAGTTCGGCCTGGAGATAAATATAATCGGTCATCAGAGGCGTAGCGATCAGAGTGAATTCAGCTTTCACCGCAGTTGCAGCTATGGTGGCCATTTGTTGATCCGAACGACTGGGCAGTGACAGCTTGCCGGGTAGTTTGTAAGTTACACTTATTCCTTCAACGCGGGCAATCTGGTCCAGTTGTTCTTTTAACATTGAGAGTTCCTTGCGGCCGATTTCGAACTCAAACAATTGATTATCCAGTGCGATCCGGGCAAGCTGTTGCTGGGCGGTTTTGCCTTTGGATATGTTGAAGCTACGCATTTGCTGGATTCGTCTAAACCTTTGCTGGTTGCTGGAAACTTCTTCCATTTGGTTTGCCTGAGGGGCACTAATTTTCATACCTCCCATTTGATGTCCACTTTTATCACTGCCATGCATTGGTGTGTATGGGGCACGTACGGAACTGAGTCTTACGGTGAGAGGATCGAGGGTGGCTGCGGCGGCAACCATAGTTGGCTGGGCGGTGGAGAGTGAGATGTGGACGTTGTCCCAGTTTTCGCCGCTGGTTTGATTAATCAGAGCGTTGTATTCGATAGTTACTTCCTGTTGATCGGGATGGGCGCGGAGATTATAGAGAGGTTGCCAGTTGGCGTTGGTGACCAGGTAGCTAAGTTGCAGGTTTGACTTTTTGGCAGTTGGGCTATTAACAAACAGCACCGCCTCGCGTTCGGATCGGCTGTGGCTACTGGTAAGATTCTGACGTTGGCGTTGAAGCAGTTCCTGGTTTTTTTGGGCCTGTTTAATGTCATCTTCAAATTTCAGGGTTTGTTCGATATATTCCCGGCTTTTTTTCAGAATCAATTCGGTGAGTTTTTCAATAGGTTCGTAAGTTAAAACGCCATGATTGAGGTCCGCGGTTTTAGCGTTTACGGTAAAATCTCTCAACTTGATGAACATGTCCCATTGGTTATCCAGGTGTTGTTTCTTTCTGGTCAGGTGGTAAATCTGATTGTTGATTATTTCGATTTGGGCGTCAAGTTTTTGAACTTCCTCGCGGGTATCTTCGCGTACCGCTCGCTCACGGTAGCGGACAGAGAGCACTTTCAGGTCGCTGTCAGCCTGGGCGTACAAGGTTTCCGGAATGATCTTACCAGGCAGGTTGGTGACCACAATTTCAGAGGTGTTTTGAGGAAGGTCCAGTTCAATTGACCGGGTAACGAGTGCCTGGCCACGGTAAACTGTAATCCGCTCGAGAACGCCCTGGGTGGATTGAACCTTGGCCCAGGCAAGCTGGCTCATCAGAGCCAGGCAAAGCCCTATTACAGCAAGACTAAGATTTTGGTGCGTTTTTTTCATTTTTTTGCTCCTTAAAATTAACCTACGTTATCCATTTCTAATTTTAAGTATGAATTATTAGTGGTTGCCGGACAAGTAAATTGCATGTAAAATATTGGGGCTGATTCATGTTAACGCCGGCAGGAAGATTCGGCTGGATTTTTTACAAAACATTTACACAAGTTTAGGCGATTTTGAGCTTATAATATAAGTGTGTGATTTAGCGCTGTTTGTTAAATTCAGTGAACGGTTACCGTGAAAAAATACTGGATTCCCGCTTTCGCGGGAATGACAAAAAGTACTTGATTCCCGCTTTCCGTTCCGGGCTCGACGCGTCGCTTCGTGTCGCGGGAATGACAAAAAGTAACAATTTCTTTTTTTGTAACGGCACTAAAAGGTGAGATTATGACGGAGAACAGTAGTATATTGATCGTTGAAGATGAGCCGAAGATTCGTGAAGGATTGCGAGATTTTCTGGAGTTTCATCATTACGAGGTGGCTGAGGCGACGGACGGAGCTGAAGCGCGGGAGATGGTCAAGCAGGGCAGGTATGATTTGATTCTGCTGGATTTAATGCTGCCTAAGATCAGCGGCGAGCAGTTGTGCGATCTGTGGCGGACGGAAGATCTGCAAACACCCATTATCATGTTGACGGCGAAGGGGCAGGAGCAGGAGAAAGTGACTGGGCTGAAGCTGGGTGCGGACGATTATGTGACGAAGCCTTTTTCTTTGGAAGAGTTGCTGGCCCGGATTCAGGCGGTCATGCGTCGAATGCAACCCGAGCGGGTTGTGGGAAAGACTTTTTTGGTGGGTGATCTGGAAGTGTCTCTGCCGAAGTTGATGACGGTGCGGGAGGGAAAAAAAATTGAACTGTCCCGGCGTGAAGGTCAGATTTTGCAGTACTTCGCGGCTAATCCGAATCGGGTGATCAGTCGCGATGAGTTATTCAAGTCGATCTGGGGCGAAACTATTTCGGATCTGGAGACGCGTACCGTGGATATGCACATTGCCAAGCTGCGGGCGAAAATTGAAAAAGATACGCAGCAGCCTGAGATTATTAAAACGGTTCGGGGGGCCGGGTATAAGTATGAGGCGACGGGAGAATAGTTATTGGTTTCATCTACCTTGAAGCATGTAGTTAATTAGTATCTGTTGCGGAAAGACGTTTTTTTTAATCGTGCAATTTTGTATATTAGCGAAAACCTGTTTTTGTGCCGAAATACTGGATTCCCGCTTTCGCGGGAATGACAAAAAGTCGCTTCCGCAACAGGAACTAATTAAGAATAACGAAACCAAAATGACGAATCAATGACGAATATCGAATGACGATCCGGAGAAGAGGGTCAGACATGAAAATCCGAACTAAATGCAAATCTCCGATCATGTCAAGGGCAAGCTTATTTTACCTTTACAGGGCAGATTTGGGTTAATAACATTTAACAGAAGTTATTTTTCGTGAACGGTTACCAGAAAACTTTGAAGGTTAATTGCTGATGTATCGACGAATAATAGTAGTATCGGTGGTGATTCTGGTCAGTCTGGGTGGGCTGGTGTGGCTGGGGCTGCGCACGCTGGATTTGCAGCAGGAGGCTTTGGAAGGTAAGCGTCTGAAGGAATTTGCCACGGTGGCGGAGAATATTCGGACGGCGGTAAAAAGGCAACTTGATGATTTTATCCAAAACGAGCAGCGGCGCGACTACAACGAATATCAGTTTGTTTATGTTCCGGAAGATTTGCTTACGGACAATGAACAGGTGACGGTGATGCGGTCGCCGTTATCAATGGGGATGGAACAGGGGTTGGCTTTTGGTCATTTTCAGGTTGAGGCGGATGAGATTATCAGTACGCCTTATTTTCAGCCAGGGCAAGGGATTGGTTATGATGCTATGGGAGGAATGATGGGGGGCATGGCTGGATCACAGGGAAAGGGGGAGGCGAGTTTGAATCAGCGAGCTGAAATTTATATCCGCGGACTGAATGAGAATTTGCTGTCGGTTTTGAGCGATTGGAAGATAGCGGAAGATAAAGATGTAAGCGGCGATATGGTCGCTTTAAACCTGCCGGGCGAAAAAGAGAAAATCATCAATCAGTTAGAATTAGAGGAAATTGAAATTAAAGCCAAGGATCCGCAACCACAAGCCAAACAGTTGGTTGAACAGTCGCAACAGCAGTTGGCGTTGGGGTCGCAGAGGCAGCAGTCTTACAAGATTGATATTCAGCAGTCACAGCAGGCACCACGGATGGAGACGCGGAGCAGAGACAATGTTGAGTTTAATATCTCCAACAGAGCTTCGCGCGGTTCGGCGGTTCGGCGGTTTGGAAGTCGATCTTCCAGTAAATCTTACGACCGACCCGCTAAGGTATCCCCCAGTGAGTCCACGGATAAACCATTCAACAAATCAAACCGTAGGCCTACGAGCGAAACAAGAGGTGGGAGTGCTGAAGTGAGTTCTGAGGGAGCAGATTTGAAGCGGTCTGAAAGCCTACCACGTCCAGGGCCTGCTAGAGAAGCTTCGAGTAAACCGGACGGTCGGCGCAAGATTGCGAAAAAAACGCCTTCTACCATACACAGCTATTCGTCAGATGAGCCAGAGGCGCCGGCGGCGGTGGAGTTAGGCGTGGATAAGGATGATTTACGCAGCGAAGTTTTACATGGGATGGAGGAAAAATCACTCCGCGATGGGTTAGCTTATTTTGCGGATGAATCCAATAAGGTGAATATTCAGATTGAGCCTTTTGAGACGTTTGTGGTTCCCAACGGGACGGGGGCGGACGGGATTTTTGCGGGAGATGTTTTTCTGGTACGTCGAGTGCAGATCGAGAATGATTTTCTACTGCAGGGTTTTCGGCTGAACGAAGAGGCGTTGCTGGAACTGGTGCGTGAGGCGGCAGAAGCGAATATGGGGGATCGGATGAGTTTTGATCTTGGGCGGGAGACGAACGGGGAGGCGGCTTATCAGGCGGTGCTGGATTTTGGGTTCGGATCGTTGACGCTGAACCTGCATGATCTGGATCCGGGGTGGATTGTGCAGCAGGTGAAACAAGCGCAATACTGGTACACGGCTACCATATCGATAGTTTTTCTGGTGGTGGGGCTGGGCTTGATGAGTTTGTGGCGTAATGTTCGAGAGCAGT
>DAOWAK010000149.1 GCA_030634605.1 Sedimentisphaerales bacterium | reverse complement strand
TTCACCGCCAATTAACGCCAACACCTTTATTAACGCCGGGTGCTTTTCGATAAATACTTCAACATGCTTCGGCGAGACCAGAACAAAATCCAGTAGCAATTTAACCTGATAAATATCCTGCACCTTAATCAACTGGACTTTAACGTCAGATTCACCCCCCTTCTTATCACCGGCTTGGTGGACAGTTTCAGCAAGACTTCCAAAAGCGGCACGAGTGCCGTTGTCGAAATCCTTGATCTTTTTCTCGTTTTCCGGCAAAAGCGCCGGACCAGCCAGGAACGCCAGGCCGTCAGCAAAATAATCCGCCACCTTCTGAGCCTGCTCCTTGCTCACGCCGGATTTGTAATAAACCTTTACCCCTTCAGCCGTCACTTTGCTGCCGTGATAAAATGCGTAAAAAAAGAAAATCCCCGCGAAAACGGACGCCGCCAGAAATATCACCGCGCCAATCTTAAAAGACCAATCCACGGTTTCAAGAATCGCCCCGCATTCCGGACAGGCTTTTTCGAGGTGATTGTATTCTTTGTGGCATTTGTCGCACTTTACCTGAGCCATCGCTTCTCCTTCTGCTTAAAAGGCTTTTGTTATCCCTAACAAAATGTAATCGGTATAATGATTATTGGCCTTTAATCCAACCGAAAACTCATTTTGTTGGAGCAAATTAACGCTATAACGCCAAACCCGCGGCAGCGTAAAACAGGTAATCCCCCACCTGGGCAAATCTTCTATAAGCCCTGCTGCCGCCAACAGCTCTTCCTGAGTCGAACTAAGAATATGGGTACCTCTAATAATTCCTGTAGGATGGGCTTTAGCCCATGCTGAGTCGTTGCAATCGACGTTTTGATAAGCAAAAAATCGATTTCTAGAGGTTCCCATATGCTAAATCGCCTCGACGGGCAATCCGTTTTTACTTCCACCAGCCCCATGCTATCTTCCTGCAACAGAAACTTCCTTAATAGGCCAAAAAAACAGCCTGATCGATTGACCGGACTGCCTTTTTGGGATTAGTTCTTCGGGTATAAGATTTTAAAATAACATCTTGTCAATCCTGTTATCCTGTCTAAAAATATTAAATCACTTAGAGAACAATTCCACCAACTGGCTCACCTTCAACACGCCGTCATAATCCAGCCCGTTACCATCTTTCTTGATGGTGCCTTTTTCGCCATCCGGATCACCCAGGCAACTGACGATAATGTCTGCCTGGCTCAGGTCTTCGTTTTTCGTGTAGCCGTTGGTCGTCGCTACGCAGTTCATCCCCGCAGCCTTCGCTGCCAGAACGCCGTTGTGCGAATCCTCAATCACCACGCACTCCTCAGGCTTAAGGCCGGTCTTTTCCATCGCCAGATTGTAAATTGCCGGATCGGGTTTTTTCTTTTTAACAATGTCACCAGCCAGCACAAACTCAAACTTGATATCCTTGAGCACACCATGCGCCACCGCGTTGGCTGCCTTTTCGTTCGAGGTCGTGCACACCCCCACAATCAGCCCCGCCGCCATCGCTTCCTGCATCAGACGCTTCACGCCCGGCCGCAACGGTAAAGAACCGCTGGCAATCAACTCCACAAAAATCTCGGTCTTACGCTTGTGCAGCTTTTTAATGAGCTCGTCAACCTCTTCCGGAGCAACTTCCACACCAAAACCTTTGGTATTCAGATGATGTTTCATCCGTTCCTTACCGCCGGCAATCTGTAGTAGTTCGTGATAATATTCCACGTCCCACTCGGCATCGAAACCAAACTCCTTAAAAGTCTCGTTAAATGCCACCCGATGTCCGTCCCGCTCGGTATCGATAATCACCCCGTCCTGATCAAATATAAACGCTTTAATCTCAGCCATGTCAATCTCCTGTAATTTTTCAAAGGAGGGTTATGCAATTTCGACTTGTCATGCCCGACTTGATCGGGCATCCAGTCTTAAAATTCTTCATGCTCTTCAAATTAAAATCCGTGTAATCCGTGCAATCCGTGGTTAAATATCTTTTGGTTGCAGCTCGCCCGCACTAAGTTAACTGCCAAAGAATTCCCGAACCGCCGCAACTACCATGCGGTTTTCCTCTTTGCTGCCCAAAGTAATCCGGAAGTAACCGTCCCGGCCGTACATAACATTTTGCGGCCGCAGGATGATCCCCTTCTTCAACGCAAACTCAATCATGTCGTCGCCTTTTTTGCCCGCGTCCGTGCCGTCCATCAGAATATAGTTGGCATTGGAATGCAGAATCTTGAGTCCCTTAACATCCGCCAGCGATTCCTCAATAAATTTTATCTCGCTGTTAACGAAATCAATCCGCTCTTTCAGCCCATCAGTGTCTTCCAGCGCCGCCAGCGCCGCCCACATCGGGATCGTACCCACGTTCCAGGGCATCATCGTCGCCGAAATCTGGGCTACCGTATCCTCGTGCCCCAGCATATAGCCGAACCGCAGCCCCGCCAACCCGTAAGCCTTCGACAGCGTCCGCGTAACCATCAGGTTTTTGTGTTTCCTGGTCAGCTTGGCCATGGATTTGTCCAGCCCGGCAAACTCGACGTATGCTTCATCCACAATGAACGGACAACCAGTCTCGGCAATCCGGATAAAATCTTTCTCGTCCATGAAATTGCCCGTCGGATTGGTCGGAGTGTCTACCACCACCATCTTGGTCTTCTCGGTAATCGCCGACAGCACCGCGTCCGGATCGTATTCCATGCCGCCATCGACACCGATCATCGGCACCGATAACAACTTGCCGCCCATAACATTACAGCGCAACTTATAAATCCCAAAACAAGGCGTGTGCTGAAGCACTTCATCGCCCGGCTGAATGAAACTGCGGAAAATCATGTCAAACACTTCGCAGGAACCGTTGCCGATCATAACATTTTCCGGCCCAGCCAAACCATTGATCTCCGCGATCTTGCTCCGCACTACCGGCCCGCTGTCCGGATAGCGGTTGGCCATCTTCGCATAATTGCACATCGCTTCGAGCACCTTCGGCGACGGCGGCAGCGGATTCTCGTTCGACATCATCCGGTGCAGCGACTTATCCTTCCAGGCTAGCTCCAGGTGATCCGAAATATACATTTTCTGACCTTTGAGCCACGGGACAAAATAATCTTCAATCTGTTTCAACTCACTTACTCCTTTTCAGTAAACTATCTGAGTTATCTATGGTAATTTTTCCGTCATTTATCCGCTCTGGTTCTGCTCTTGATTCGCTCCGGCCTTACTCCGGCCTCGCTCCGGTTTACGCCTTGTCGGCACAGCCCAGCAGATCGACCCAGTAATTAATCTTATCGCTAATTGCTGCCCGCACAGCCTTATCCACCTTGCCGGGATTATATTCATCACGATGCTCGGCAATATAATCGTAGGTCGAGTCAATTAGAGCGTGCTTGAGATCGGTCGAAACATTGAACTTGCTGCCGCCCAACGCCACCAGCTTTTTCACCACGTCCGGCTTGAGACCCGTCCCGCCGTGCACCACCAGCGGCATCTTCACGCCGTTGCCGTTGAGCAGCTTGAAAATTTCGCTAAAACGATCAAAATCAATCTTGGGATTTTCCGTCTTATATACCCCATGCGCCGTCCCGATCGCCGGAGCAAAAATATCGACCCCGGATTTCTCCACAAACTCCACCGCCTGATCCGGATTGCACAAGGCCGCCTCATCCTCAGCCACCTTGATCTGATCTTCCACACCCGAAACCGTTCCCAGTTCACCCTCAACCGTCAGATCCCCCAAACCATGCGCATAATCCGCGACGTCTCTGGTTTGTTGAATGTTTTTTTCGAAAGATTGCTTGGACGCATCGATCATGATATTGGTGTAGCCGGCGTCTGCGCACTGTTTGCAGAAATCGACCTCTGTGCAGTGATCGAGGTGCAGACAGATGGGGATCGGTGCTTCCTGGGCCAAGGTGCGATAGACGGCGGCGATGACCTTTGAGCCCAGCGCTTTTGAAGGAGCGACGGAAGCCTGGATAATGAGCGGACAGTTGCGCTGGACAGCGGTGTCCACGACGGCTTCCATCTGAATGATGTTGGTGATGTTAAAAGCGCCTACCGAGTACTTTCCTTCGGTAGCTTTGATGAGGATTTCTTTTGCGTTTACTATAGCCACAGTTGACTCCTTATAACTGTAAGATTTTCATAACCTTAGTTTCTACCACACCTTACCGTTGCATTAACCGGGCCGGTGTAAAGCATCCGAGTGTTTTATCCATTATACAGCCCCAATAACCAGCCTGTTAAGCCCAAAGCCGTCGGTACTTAAGCATTCTGGCACTAATCGGCCGGAAAACACACACTTTGCCGTAAAAGCATATTTGATGCAAATAAAATATTCTTATAATATCTTCAGGTATTTGGGGGCTTTGAGATTTTGTGAGACAGAAAAGAACAGTGAAAATGAGCTTATTTGGCTTGAAAGTGAACCAAAAACGAACAGCCTAAATAGGAGTTACCAAGTCGTCAATGAGGCCGAAAGTGTGGCAAAAACGCGGCGCCAAAAGCGTACCAAAAGCGCGAAAAGATCAATTTTAGTGCGAAAACATGGGCGCAAATGGCAGTGTTTTGA
>DAOWAK010000323.1 GCA_030634605.1 Sedimentisphaerales bacterium | reverse complement strand
CGCCAACGGTTCCACAAAAACCCCCTCGTCATTGCCCACCGCGTCAGGCAGCACATGCACATTACGCTTGGGCAGCGTCACGTATTCAGCAAACACCCCATCATGCCCAGCTATTCCGATCACCTGCCGATCGCGACAATGATTGCTCAGCCCCGATTGACACATGTCGCACTTGCCACAGACACAATTAATTTCCCCCGCCACCCGCTTATCCTTCAACTCCCGCGGCCCCTTAACCACCCGCCCCACAAACTCATGCCCCAGCACCCCTTCATATTCCATGTAGCCCTTGCAGATTTCAATGTCGGTTCCGCATATCCCCGCCGTCTCCACCTCGATCAGCACCTCGTCCGGCCCCGGTTTCGGGTCCGGCCAATTACTTTCCAACTGCAACTGCCCCCCTCGAAATACCAATGCCTTCATAAAGGTGTTCCTTAATGCCCCGTTTTATTTCTGGTCCGGTGATAATTACCGGATTATTTTTCAGCACCTGATTCCGCAAAGGGCTCTTTCGTGCTAATAAACCACTCGTTCCACAGCCTGGCATCGTCGGCAAAATCCTTGCCCGTAAGCTTCCGCAACGACTGCTGAGCATGATAGATCACCCCGAAATCGTCATCGTCCAGCGCCGCTATCAGAGCCTGCACCGCCCGGCGATTTGGATAATTCCCCAACGCCTCTGCCGCCCGGCCGCGAATTTCCGATTCCGTATCCCGATTCAGCAAATTCAACAATAAATTCCTACTGCTGTCATCGCCGCCCTGACTAAGACCAGCCACGCTTTCCAGTCGCACCAGCGCTGAAACATCCTGAGACGCCTTGGCCAGCACGTCGGGCAATCTTTCCTTCTCGCCTATCCGAAACAGAACACCCACCGACGCAGCTCGCACCTGGGGCTCGGTGTCGCCAATAGCCATGATCGCCAGAATTTCCGGCGTCGCTTTCCAACCAGCTGCTTCACCTTCGCCCAGCATCAGCACACCTTCACGCCGCAGATCGGCGTCCGGCGAACCTAGCCGAGCCATCAGCTTCTGACGCTTCTGTTGTGACGATTCCGGAAACAGCTTCTGAATTAGCGCCGATAACGGACTGGGATCATCCGGCTGGGCCACCTGGCAACCGCCCGGCAAAACCGCCATCAGCACCAATAAAATAGCTATAAACAGCCTTCCGCAAAATTTCAACATTGCACACTCCTGGTAAGATTTCCTGAGAATCCATCATTTTAAGCCAAATCCCCACCCTCCGCAACCCCGTTTTGTCGGGTGGCCTGCTCAAGTACTCTTGAGCATGTTCTCCCTGTAAACACTAAAAAGCATACCAGGCCGCGAACGACGGGTGGCACCGCCAAGTACTCTTGGGTGTGGTTCGTTTTGCGTGCCCGGCCAGATACAAAAAAACGCCCGCCTGCCCAGGGGCAAACGAACGTTTTTTTATTTACCTTACATAAGGTTTTTCTGTACCGGATGAGTCTTATTCTCCGGGGCTGATAGCTTCGACAGGGCATTCGCCAACGCAGGCGCCGCAATCAGTGCAGGTCTCAGCATCGATAACGTACTTGGTTTCGCCTTCGCTGATCGCTTCTACCGGACAAACATCGATACAACTGCCGCACGTTGTGCATTCATCAGAAATTACATGGGCCATAAATAAACTCCTTGTTAAAAAATCAAAACCTACAAAATTATAAACTTCAAAAATCCTAGCTATTTAATAATCACGCACCCAATAATCGTCAACCGAAAAATCATATCCCTTCTATCGGCCCGGGTCAAATATTTCTTTACAAATCAAATAAAATTCATAATCCTTTATTTTTTCAGCACTTCCAGACCTTCGACCTTGAACCACTGCTCGTCAGAGACCAGGCCAAAGAAATCTATCGGATCACCGTTGCCGGTGGCCTGAGTGATGTGACCCGCACCAAATCCGCCGCCAACTCCGGTGGCGTCCAGACCAATCCATTTCCCGCCAATGTAAGCCTGGTTCCAGGCATG
>DAOWAK010000140.1 GCA_030634605.1 Sedimentisphaerales bacterium | reverse complement strand
GGAGACAAAGATTGACGGGCTTGCTGTTTCGTTGCTTTACGATTGTGTTAAGTGGTGTGTGGCGTTTACTGGGGGTGACGGGGTGGGCTATTAGTATAGTGCTGCTAATATTCGTACGCTGCGTTCGGTGCCGTTGGTGTTGGGTAAGGTTGCGGCAGGTGAGCAGCTAGGGTCGGCGGGGTCGCTTTTTGAAGAGGGTGAGGTTGAGGTGCCGGCGGTGCTGGAGGTTCGGGGCGAGGTGTTTATGCCGAATAGTGAGTTTCGGCGGATCAACGCCAAACGTGAGCAAGCGGGTGAAGCACCTTTTGCGAATCCGCGTAATGCTACGGCGGGTTCTTTGAAGATGCTGGACAGCAGGAAAGTGGCTAAGCGGGGATTGCGGTTTTTGGGGTATTCGCTGGGAGAAGTGGACGCGGGTTGGGTGGTGAGTCATCGGGAGGCTTTGGAGCAGCTGGAGGTACTATCGGTGCCGGTGAATCCGGGTCATGAGATGGCGGACGATATTGAGGGGGTGATTGAGATTTGCGGGCGATGGGAAAATCGCCGGGCGGAGTTGGATTATCAGATCGATGGGATGGTGGTTAAGGTTGATGATCTTGTGCAGCGTGAGCAATTGGGTCAGACCAGTCGGGCGCCGCGGTGGTGCATCGCTTACAAATTCGCAGCGGAGCGGGCTGAGACGAAGGTGAAAAGAATTGTAGTGCAGGTGGGTAAAACCGGGGCGTTGACGCCGGTGGCGCATCTGAAGGAAGTGCAGTTAGCGGGTACGACGGTGAGCAGGGCGAGTCTGCATAATTTTGAGGAACTGGCCCGTAAAGATGTTCGGCAGGGTGACAGGGTGCTGGTGGAGAAGGCTGGTGAGATTATTCCGCAGGTGGTGGAAGTTTTAAAGGAAAAACGCCCCAGGCACAGCAGGGCGTTCAAGCTGCCCCTGAAATGTCCGCGGTGCAAAGGAGAAGTGGCGAAGGATGAGGGGGGAGTTTACATTCGTTGTATAAATCCGGGTTGTCCGGCTCAGTTGGTTGAGCGTTTGCGGCATTTTGCCGGTCGGGGCCAGATGGATATCGAAGGGCTGGGAGTGTCGCTGGTGGAGCAGTTGGTTCGGGAGGGGTTCGTAAAAAGTTTTGCTGATGTTTATCTGCTGGAGGAGGGAGAGGTGGCGGCTCTGGAGCGGATGGGGGAAAAGTCGGCGGCGAGTCTAATCGAAGCGATTGAGGTTAGTAAGGGCCAACCGCTGGATCGCGTGTTGGCGGGGCTGGGGATTTTGCATGTGGGCAGCCGAGTAGCGGCGGTGCTGGCGGAGGAATTTGGCAGTCTGGATGCTCTTTTGCAGGCGGATAAAGAGCAACTGGAAGCGATCGATGAGATCGGGGAAGTGATAGCGAAGAGTGTTTATCAGTTTTGTTATGGCGATGCGACGCGGAAGCTGATTGAGGATTTGCGGGAAGTGGGTTTGCAAATGCCCGGGCCGCTGAGGCGAGAGAAAAAGGGGGGGAAGCTGGAAGGCAAAACGGTGGTGGTGACCGGCGGCATTGCGGACTTTACGCGTGGTCAATTGGAGGCGTTAATAAAGAAGCACGGCGGCAAGGCAACCGGCAGCGTCAGTAAAAAAACTTCTCTGGTTGTAGTGGGTGAAAATCCAGGCAGCAAGGCGGACAAAGCCAGTCAGTTAGGGGTGGCGGTTATGACCGGGCAGGAATTTCTGGATATGCTGGCGGAGTGATGGGGGTGGGTGGTCTAGCCGCTATCAAATTGAAACCGCAGATGCACGCCGAGAAACGCAGATTTTTAAGCCACAAAAAACACAAAATTCACAAAAGAGATAATTGCGCAAAGACACAAAAGGAATTTAGCAACGAATCCGGCTTCGCTAAAGCTTCGCTAAAGCTTCGCTAAAGCTTCGCTAAAGCTTCGCTGCGACAATTGGGCACGAATAGATTGATTGCTTCAGAGGGGTTTGCTGCCGCGTCAAGGTTTTCGGAACATGAACATCATTTCGACGCGGTTGGGACGGAATCGTCCGAGAAAAGCCAGGGCCAGGGCGCGAGGCTTGAGCAGTTTCCAGTGGAGTTGATACTTTTCGAAAGCCAGGTCCATGGTGTTATCAAAAAAGGTGGCGTAATGATGGCAGAAGCGAACATTGGCGAAGGGGCGAAAGCTGTCGGCGTAGTAAATGTCGGAGAAATGTTCTTCGAGAAGTCCGCGGCTTTGGGCGAGGTGGCGCAGAATAGTCGCGGATAGAATGTGGCGATGATAGGGCTGATGAAGTGAGTGGACAAAGCTTTGCGGCAGGTTCAGGTCGATAGCTTCGGCGTTTGGTGAGCCGATGCAGACCATGCCCCCAGGTGCGGTCAGGTCGATAATCTCGTCGAGTATGCTGACCGGGTCTTCGCAGTGCTCGATTACATCCTGCAAGACCACGAAATCGTATTGCTTTTTAAGGACATCTCGGCTGGCAAAGTTTTTATTGTACGCATCGTACCCGACAGCCCGGCGGTAACCGCGGTGGTGTAATTCGTCAACCAGCAGTCCCGAACCACAGCCGAAATCGAGCAAGCTGTGGTTCCGTTGCAGGCCCACTTTTTGCAGGCGGCGAATATAATTGCCGGTGATCAGCCGCCAGGGAAGGTCGGAGTTTTGTTGCTGCATGGGGTATTGCTGATAATAGGAGGTCAGATCGACATTATCGCGGGAACTGAGAGAACGGCAGTTATTGCACCGCCAGACGGTGAATCGCTGATGGGCGAACCGGCGGACATTGCAGTTTACTTCGACAACTTCCGACGCTTCCTGAAGCGTTCCGGGCCGATCACAAATTTTACACGAACGATTGCCACTGTTTATCATGGCTGTATTGTTCCAGAGTTTGGCAGATTTAGCAATAACAATTAACCTCAACAATATTTCTTTTTTAACTCAAAAGTGCTTCAAGGCTCCAAAACTAAAACATTTTCCGGTTGTGTCATAAAAATATTAGCGTAAAATGAATGCTCAAAAATCTGAAATTTTCGAACTTGAAATTGATTTTTCAAAGGAACTGATTATGAGCCAGTCAGATAAAAAACGTGGAATACTGGAGTTTGCTGTAACTCAGGAAGATCGGGATTATGAATTTTTTATGAATCTGGCCCGTCACGCCGATCAATCCGAAAAACGGGAACTTTTCGAACGCCTCGCTGGGGAGGAGCTTAGCCACAAGGGTAAATTATCCGCCATGATTGCTGCTGGTTCCATTCCGTCAGGCGCACTTGACGATGCCACCGGACCTCAATTGTTTACCGACGGTGGTGATGTTCCGCTTGATCCGAAGTTGAAATCCGATTTTCGCAACATTATCGCCAATGCGATCAAAAGAGAGCAGGCTGCCAGCCAATTTTACGAGAAAATGGCTGCCAAAATGTCCGACGACGATACCCGGCAAACTTTCCTGAGACTGGCTTCTGAGGAGGCTAACCATCAACTCCTGCTGCAAAATGAGTTTGACAGTCTGTCCTGATCGAACTAATCGTACTCAAATTATGTGAAATGCCCGGGGGGATGAGTTTGTGGAATCTGCTTATCGGGCGGGTTGAGGACGATTGTTCCGGTCAAGCAGTTTGGGTTAGTCCGATACTAAAAAAATCTGCCGCTTTTTTTTTAAAAATCACTTCACGCGTAAGATTATATTTTACCTTTTTCGTATCAGGGCAGAATATCCTGGAGCGTCTGGCAAAACCATAGTAAGGCTAGGCTCTTTCATAATCTGCAATTGTCTGAGCAGAGGCATTGCAGCATTTCGTTGGTGAGGCCCTGTGTTTTAGTGGTTATGAAATGAGTTCTGGATTTATTGTTGGTTCAGGAAATCAACAGCAGGTTTTGTCAGGGATAATTATTGGAAACCAAACTGATATGAAAAAGAAAAAAAAAGATAGCCAAAAAAAATGTCAACCTTTTAACAACTCGACTCAGTCGGGCTCATTAAAAACCAATCAGGACTCACCCGTAGGAGTCGAGCCGCTCGAACCGCGAATCATGCTCTCGGCTACCTGGATCGACGCTGATATCGGGGATTCCCTGGACGAACCAGGTGACGGCAACGATATTTTTGAGGTCGCTGATGGCAACAGTGATGATTGGGCCGAGGCCTTAGCCAACGATAACCTTTTTGGTAAAGACAGTGACGATGGCGATGATTTCCTCGAAGGCAACAACGGCAAAGGCGGCAATGGAAACGGAAACGATGGCCCGGACGCGGTTAATGACAGTTTCAGCACGGCTGAGGACACGGCCATCACTACCGCTAATGTGCTAAACAACGATGCCGATTCGGATGGCGACAGTTTAAGTATCAGCGGATTTACCCAGGCGGCCAACGGCAGCGTAGCTGATAACGGCGACGGCACCTTTACTTACACACCTGACGCCAATTTCAACGGCACCGACAGCTTTACCTACACCGTCGATGACGGCAACGGTGGAACCGACACCGCCACTGTCACGGTCGATGTTAATGCGGTAAATGACGCTCCGACAGACTTGCTGGTTACCTCGGCCCAGACTAACCAGGCGCTCGAGGTAGATGGCGCGGACGCCGGGGTTACGGTGGTGGGAATCTATGCGCCGGGCAGCGACACGAACATCATGGAAGGTGAACCGGAACTGGAAACGTTGTCGGACCACAATTACTTCGAACATGGTTCACTCGGTCACACCGGGTACAATTATATGGGCGGCCATCACTGGTTCGCTGATAACGACATCTCTATCGGCGGACTCCGGGGAGGCACGATTGAATTCAGCGACGGCACCACCGGTGAGATCGACACTGTTTCTAACGGAGCAGGC
>DAOWAK010000241.1 GCA_030634605.1 Sedimentisphaerales bacterium | reverse complement strand
GCAAAAAATCGATTTTTAGAAGTTCCCTATAAAGATTTCAGTTTTAGATTATGTCAGACCTGAATCGATCAAACCGTCATCAGAACTCGGTTATTATCATGGTTAGATTCCCTATAGTTATCGGTTTTCCCATCTCCAGGGCGTTTTTTTCGTTAATTTTATTATTTGCCGCGGTTAGTGGTACTTTTCCTCGACAGAATAGCTGACCGTTTCTCAGGAACAGCACGATTTTCCCCGGCAGTAAATCGCACCGAATGTGTCCCGCGGGGCCGGGAGCGATGATGATTTCCCGGTCGAGCAGGATTGCGTCCCGAACATCTGCGCGTGCCATTCGGGTTCCGGCCAGGCTGATGATAGCTGTGGTGCTGGCGGCGTTGGGCCGACGGAACCTGAACCGGCAACGTTGAGATAACGCCACCCGGTCGCCGTTGTTGAGCAACTGATTGCGCGTGGGTTTGTCGTTTACAACAATGTCGCGGTCGGAGCGGACAAAGTAATCTTCTTCAACCCGCTCGATAGTGAGCCAGGGCAGGTTCGGCTCGGCCATCAGGGGCAGGTCGCAAACTTGCTCGCAACTGATCGGGCCAACCTTAACCTGGTTATCGCTAAAAACCGGAAAACTGCCCACGCCGTCCACCTGAATCATAAACTTTTTAGGCAAAACTGTTTTTCCTGCTGCTTTATCAGCGGCACGTGGTGCATGAGCTTTTTTCGATGCCGACGGATGAGCTTTATCATCAAGTGAAAGTGATTCGTCAGGTTCTAAGCCATCCAGCAATCCCAGGGGACCGACCTGTAAGGTTTCCAGGCCCTGGGCGATTTTTTCGCAACTGTCTATCGTAGTTTTAATCCATTTGGCAGCGGGCAGCAAGTTAGCGGTGCGTTGCAAAATGCTGAAAGCCTGGCGATGTTGGCCGCTTTCGATCAACTGATAAGCTTTACGGCACTGTCCGAGGGCCTGGAACAGTTCCTTGACCTGCAGTTTCTGGCCGGCGAGCCGATTCAAAGGACCGAGCAGCGTTTCCGAGCGATCCAGTCGGCCGACGTTAAATGCCTCGGTCACCTGACGAGTCAGCTTGTCAGTGATGTCCTTACTAAGCTGGGCTATCCGATCGTGCGAATTTTGCAGTTGTTTGGCGCGTAACAGTTCAGCCACTGCTTCGGCCCAGTGGTCCTGCTCGATGGCTTTTTCAATTTGCCGTATCGCAAGATTGACATCGTCACGCTTTACAGCCGCCTGCCGCAATAGCTCCCGGGCACGATATTCATCAGTGCCAACCTGGGCCAGCAACGCTTCACCGCGCGAGAGTCGGCCCTTTTCCAGATGTTCACGGGCCTGGTTAAGAATCTGTTCACGACGGTGTTGTGAGAGCTGTTGACGATCGAGCGATTCCTTAATCTGCCGGCGGAGCTGACCTACTTCCGGCAGATTGCCGCCGAGCGTTTCAGCTTTGCGGCAATCGTTCGAAGCCTGAACCAACCGATCGGCCTCCAGGTGTTCTTGGCTACGTTGGGCCAGGGCCCGCGAAAGCCTGCCGATAAGCGTCTGGCCCCGGCGGTGCTCACGTAATTCGCCGGAATTCAAGAGGGTATAAGCCTCATCCAGACGTCCGTCAACCAGAGCAGTTTCAGCTTGTTTGAGTTTCAGATTCAGCACCGGTTATCGCTCCTGTCGCATCAGCCGCAACTTCACAGATGTTTCTTTCCGAAAAACTTGGTAAAATTATATCTTACCGTAACCTCGCACATTACGCAAATCGCTGATATTCACGCTCCGGGTGATAACCACCCGGAGCGGGAGCATGTCGCTCGGTTTCAGTTTGCACGACTAACCAGGGGCTCCGGCTGACCGGGACCACAATCTGTCGGATTGAAATATTCATCAACCTCAGCGAGCAGATCGGTCTCATTTACCGAATCCAGGGGCAAGGGCTGAACGAATTTGCTTTCGTGGGCCAGAACCCGCTCGGCAACATCCAGACGCTTCTGTATCTGACTGATGAGTTTTTCGGTCTGAGCGATTTTGCTGTTGTCGAATTCGATCTGAGAACCAGCCGCCGAAGCCTGCAGCAGGCGATGCTTACTGGTTAGTGATTCGATTTTCTGGGCCAGCAGCAATTTTTGCGATTTGGTGCTTTCGAGCACCTGCATTGCGGAGTGCAGCGATTTCTGGCGGGCTTCCAGCAGTTTCTTTTTGCCTTGAAAAATCACTTCGGCTTCCCTGAAATGATTGAACCGGCGTGACAAATCTTCCTTCAACTGTTCGCGGGTAAATTGCATTCTGCCCACTTCGTAGCTGGCCAATTGCCGGTTGTTCAACTTGCCGCTAAGCTTGAGGATGTTTTCCTGCTCCTTTTCGATGTTATTCGCGCTGCGTTCGATGTCATTTTCCAGCAATGCGATTTCCACTTCTTCCTGGGCAATCAGTTTGATATTGGCATGCATCTCCGGAATGATATCTTCGAGCAGATCCCGAGCCCGACGCAGTTCAAACTCGGTCGGCACACTGCTTTTAACCGCGTCCTGCACCGACCGGGCCGAACTGTGAAAATAGCTTAGTACATCCTTGCCAAAGACGAATCCGCCGATAAAGCAGGCACAAATCGCCACAATCAGAACTCTTTTCAACCACTTGGTAATCATTTGCTTTCTCCTTAAATCACCAGGTTTTACGGCTGTTTCTTCCATAACCGACCACCGGTCACATTTTCGTGGTCGAGACCACCCAGGCAATATTTCACCTTTTTTTGTATTAGAACCACAAAATTTTCAATATCTGGGGCCGCCCTCGGTGAATAATCCTCAAAATCCGTATTTTTGCCCAAACCACCCCCCTGCCCGGCGGCGGCTATATCCGTGCAAATCACGGCGGAGCAACAGTTTACGCGCATAAAAAACCGGCTAAACGTAATGCCGGAGCATTACCTTCCAACATCCCAATGCCTTTTTGACGGCCGAGTAATCAGCGTCGCAGGAATGGTTCGAAATGTGGCAAAAACGAACAGTGAAATCCGGCGGTAAACAGGATGTTGCACGTCCAATACGCAGCCGAAAACGCGACAAAAAACGTACCAAAAGCGCGAAAAGATCGATTTTAGTGCGAAAACATGGGCGCAAATGGCCGTGTTTTGACGGTTTTTTCACGAAAGTTGGGGCAAAATTACCGGTTTTTCGAGTTTTTGGCGATTTTTGAAAAAGGGCTGTCGCACAAATGGTTCGGCTGACCTGCGGTACGAAATTTACATAAACCCTTTTGGAACCGCCGATTAACGCAGATTGACGCTGATAAGACCTGAAATCCGAAATTCCAGGCTCTAAGCTTGTCCTCGACCCGATCGG
>DAOWAK010000111.1 GCA_030634605.1 Sedimentisphaerales bacterium | reverse complement strand
GTTTTTTGCAGTCGGGCGGCCATTGTATTGCGTATTTGTAGGTTTCGCCTCCGTAAGTAATTTGCTTTACCGGGCCTGAGCCCCCCTGAGGGACGACGTACATTTCGTATTAGCCGGTAGATTCGGATATGTACTCGGTGTGTTTGCCGTCCGGCGACCACTGGGAGTTACGGTTGTGTACTGCCGAAGAGTTAGTCAAATTCCGGGTAAAGCCCTGCTTGGCAGGCACGGTGAACACCTCGCCGCGAGCGCCGAACAACGCCCGTTTCCCGTCCGGGGAGATTTCGTAGTTGGTGATTTTCCCGTCAACATCCACCAGGGCGTCTCGGGCGGCGCTGAAATCTTCCTGGATACTGATGTTTATTTTTTGATGTTCATTTTTGTCAAGATCGAAGCGATAAACAAAACCGCCATTTTCAAACACGATAGCTTTTTTACCGAGGGAGGGGAATTTAATATCGAAATCGGTAAAGTTGGTAAGCTTTTTGGTTTGTTGGGAATTGGTATCGAAAGCGTAAAGATTCATTCTCTGATTTTCGTCCCGGTCGGAGAGAAAATAAATTTTGTCCCGGTGCCACATGGGGATAATGTCCTGAGCGGGATTGTCGGTGATGTTGGTGGTCTGTTTGGATTCAAAATCATAAATCCAGATGTCGTCAGCCATGCCGCCGCGATAACGCTTCCAGGTTCGGAATTCGCGGAAAACCCGGTTGTAAGCCATTTTTTTATCGTCCGGAGAAAATGAGCAAAAACCTCCCCGTGGTAGGGGCAACTGTTCCAGCTGCGTTGCCTGGGTCGAGACGGAATACAACTGCCCGATAAAACTGTTAAAGGACTGCATGCGTGATCGAAACACGATTTCATCATCGCGGTTTTTCCAGCACATTACGATGTTGTTGGGCCCCATGCGGTCTGACACGTCATCTCGACTCAGAGTGGCGGTGAAAGTCAGCCGGGTCGGTTCGCCGCCCTGGGCGGGCATCAGATAAACCTCGGTGTTGCCGTCATATTGGCCGGTAAAAGCCAACTGTTGCCCGTCAGGTGAAAAGCGGGCGAACATTTCATACCCCGGATGGCTGGTAATTTTACGGGCCACGCCGCCTTTCGACGAGACCGTGTAAAGATCGCCGCCATAAGTAAAGACCAACTGGTCCTCGTGAATAGCAGGAAAACGCAGCAAACGGGTTCCTTCTTGTGCAAAAGTGGAATTTGCCAGAACCATAATCGTCAGTATGCCGGTGATGATGGATTTCATGATTACTCCTGTAATATCAGCTTATTTTAGTTTTCACGATTTTTGGGACCTCGACCATTATGGCAAAGTATAAGCTCTGGATGCGGGGTAAGGCAAATCCAATTTTTTGTAACCGTTCACACCAATAGATATACCGATCACAAATAAAAATGCCATGTTGCTCGTTTTATAAATCTAAGCTTGTCCTCGACCCGATCGAGGATCTGACAAACCTTTGATCCCGCCCCCACGCCAGTGGGCTGCCAGGCATTATGATACCCATTGGGCATATCAAGCCGAATATTCATTTTGTTAAAGCGAATTAGCGCCTTTGTGGTTTATTTTTTCGTTTATCTTCAAATACGCTGACTTTTATCAAAAAAACTATTGACAACCCCTCCGTCAAACGATACCATTAATAATGAGGTATGTAAAAATGTTCAGAAACAGCCGAAAAATGACAAAACAGCAGCAGACGTGTGGTAATTGGCACGTTAACGGACATGATATGTTTGTCATTAGCTGCCGTAAATTTTATGCGGGAGCGCCTTTGGCAGACGGCTGAACATAAGAAAAATAAAAAAAATGTTAAGCCGCTGTCAGAGAAATCTGGAAGCGGCTTTTTTTATTAATTGATTGTTTTTCGAAAACAAGGCCGACAGGGTCCGCAGGTGAAGTCTGCGCGCCGGCCGGGAGAGTAACAATGAAAAACGAACACCGAAATGACAAAGTTCACCAAAATCAAGAATTGCAAGCCCTTCGTGAAGCAGAAGACGCCAAACTGCAACTGCATAAACTGCTCGCCAAGCCGGGACAGGATGGACTTAGTGTCGGCGAAATGGTGAATGTCGCGGCGCGGATGGGTTTATTGCAGCCGGCCTCGGTCGTAGAAACTCTCACCCGAAAAAGCAACCATAGAATGGTCCTGGAAGTCAGCTCTTCCTGATAAAGGACTCATAGTACCCGGCCGGCTCGATTGACTGGGTAAAATCGGCAGAATTCTATACTGCTGCCTTTTTCCCCCGGCCTTCGAGATCCTTTACTGCCGGACAGTTTACACGAATAACACGTGGCCCATGTCGGTGCCTAACCGGCATGAAAGGACCTCCTGAGTACCGGAGGTTCTTTTTTTGTAACCGTTCACAGAAAAAATCGAATTACGCTAAAAAGCCCCCTCCGCCAGGAGGGGGTAAAGCTGTCTAGAAAGGCCAAAATCCACAATTGAAACATCCCGCCAATCCTGTTATCCTGTCAAAAAATATTAAAATCTACAGGAGCAAATAAATGGCCTGGTACGAAAATTTTTTTGACGACTGGTATCTCAAATATTGGGTTCAGTGGATCACCGAATCCGCTACTAACGAGGATGCCGACTCGATTGAACGCTTTCTCGAACTGAAACCCCACAGCAAAGTCCTCGACCTCTGTTGCGGCCAGGGGCGCCACAGCCTTGAACTTGGCCGGAGAGGTTACGATGTCGTCGGCCTGGACCTCAGCGAAACTCTGCTCACCGAATCCCGCCGCCTGGTTCAACAGCAAAAATTACAGGTCGAATTCCTGCTCGGCGATATGCGCGAAATTCCCTTTGAAAATGAATTCGACGGCATCTTCAACTTTTACACCGCTTTTGGTTATTTCGAAAAAGACCAGGACAACCAGGCCGTTCTCGACGCCGTCGGCCACGCCTTAAAACCCGGCGGCCGGTTTCTGCTCGATTACCCCTGCCTCGAAGGACGCATGGCCGGCTGGAAAACCCAACGCTTCATCGAATTCGACGACGGCACCGTCCTCCTCCACAGCCTCTGTCACGACATCTTCAACCAGACCATCAAAAACGAAGCCCTCTACATTACCAAAGACAACCAACGCCACCGCACCGGTTTCACCCTCCGACACTACTTCGGCCGCGAACTCCGCCAATGCTTCGAAAAAGCCGGCATGAACGTCATCGCCGTCTATGGCGACAAACAAGGCGGCGAACTAACCAACAAAAATGACCGCATGCTCGTCCTCGGACAAAAAACCTGATACTACCCGACCGGTGGCATGCTCAAGTACTCTTGAGCATGATTTCCTGGAATTCGTTTAGCTGACGTAGTTTTAAGAAATTGTAGGATGGGCTTCAGCCCATGCGGATTCTCAAGAGGATGGGGCTTGCCCCACCGATTTATTCTTAAAAGGAAAACAAAATGTCCCAACCAAAATACATCATCGTCCTCCAATGCCACATCGTCAAAGAACGCTGCAGCGGTTTCCTGTGCGAACAATCTTTCCACCAACGTGATTGCGGCTTCAGCGATTACTCCCCGGATGCGGACCTTCGCTACATCAACTTCACCTGCGGCGGTTGCTGCGGCCGCGCCACTCTCCGAAAACTCAGCAACTTCTTGAAATTGCTGAAAAAACAAACCGATATCACCCGCGACCAGGTCGTTCTGCATTTCTCCTCCTGCATCTGCAAAGAAAGCTTCCACGGCCCCATCTGCCCCCATTACGACTACCTCAAAGAACTCGTCGAACGACATAACCTCACCTGGCGCGAAGGCACCCACTTCAGCAAAACCGCCCAAAAACGCCGCGACCAGAACGGCCACTGGCTCGGAAAAAATCCCACCGATTAATCCCCCCGTATCTGTCCGGTTTCCTGAATTACATCCTTGTTATCGACCATTTATTCAGGAATACCGGCGTCCAATAACTCCAGCTGTTCACTTTTCTCTATTTTATCGCTGGAGTTGTACGCCTCTTGAATTGCACGCGGTTAACAATCCAGGGAGGTTTCCGGGATAAACTATTTTAAAAAGTGTTTATTTTGTTTAATTGCTGGGTGGGACTGGCCGATTGAATATATCAATTGTGGGATGGCGTTCTGTATTGAGATACGTTATCAGGCTTGGGATTTAAAGTTTGGGGAGTAGTTTAATACAGCGAAAGGGTCTAAAAATGCTTAACATGGGCACCAATGCGTTCTTGCAAAGTCCGAATAACTCAAATAATGTTCTTTATCCGACCACGATTGTGGAAACGGACGCAAATAGTTCGCTTTTCACTGCCGTGCCCAATGAAGAGGCTGATAGTCCGGACCAGAGCTTCTTTGTCGAAACCGGGCAGGAGATATTAGTTTACCACGAGGTGCGCGGCGAGTTCATGAAGCAGTCGGCTTGCATCGAGGAAATTCGCCTGACCGAGTCCGGCCCGGCTTTTTGTTTCATAACCACCAGCGACTTGGTCTCTGCCGAAAATCGGCAGTGTTATCGGACTTCGACCGTTATCTCCGACCTGGTCGCCGACCTGGGACCAGAACAAAATGTTCCGCTATTGGATGTTAGTGCCACTGGCTTTGCAGTTGTTGCCACCAAACAGTATAAAATCGGAAACATCGTTGATGTTGTCTTATACTACGAAGACCGGCAGTTTTCCGGTACCGGCTGTATCCAAAGCGTTAAAGAACTTTCCGGGGGAAGAATTCGCTACGGTCTGCTCGGCGCCCACGACAATAAACCAGAAGACAATCTCAAGAAGAAAGGCCTTGAGTTTGTCAGCACCGCCGTACAGCGAATACAGTTGCAACGCCTCTCGGGTGCCGTCTAAAATCGAAAAACGGGCAACAGCCAACTCCTTAGCTGTAGCGTGGGCGACTTGTCCCCCGCACCGCATGATATCCTGTAAATCCTGCCATCCTGCCTAAATATGTGTGTGAGATTTATTTCTGGCGACAGTTTTCAAGCTTATTTGCCCAGCCCAATCTGATTGGGCATCCGGTATTAGGCCCGAAGGGCCAAAAGAACGCATAGCCGGGGGCGTAAGCCCCCGGAAAAGTCATAACACTTACTAAAGCCCTGAAAGGGCGAAAGAAAGAAGACTACAAGAAAGCTAATATTCTGTTAATAATAACTTTACATACTACCAGAAAATAATCTCGCATACCCTAAATATTCTTCTGTGTTTTTTGTTTGATTGCCGGGTTGAAATGGCCGACGTTATGATAATGGAGTATGAAATGGTGTATTGTGTTAAAATACCTATTCGAACTCTGGAGTTTATAATGCGGAATATATTTTATAAAGTGAAAGGGATCTGACAATGCTTAACTTGGGCACTAAAATGTTCTTACGAAGTCCGGACAAGCCGGGTAATGTTCTTCATCCAGCTACGATTTTGGAAGCGGATACAAATAATTCGCTTTACACCGCCGTTCCCGATGAAGAGGCTGAGTGTAGGCCGGCGCAGAGCATTGCCGTTGAAGCTGGTCAGGACATTTTAG
>DAOWAK010000265.1 GCA_030634605.1 Sedimentisphaerales bacterium | reverse complement strand
GAGGAACATGGGACGCAGCATCTAACAGTCCTTTGAAAAAGTCGGGCATCGCGAGGATGAGCGGTTTTGCGCAGAACTGAAGCTGCTGCTGGCCGATTACGCCGGTCGCCCGACGCCTTTGTATCGCAGTGAAACACTCAGCCAACGGGTCGGAGCCCAGGTCTATCTCAAGCGGGAAGACCTCCTGCACGGCGGCGCCCACAAACTCAACAACACCCTCGGCCAGGGACTGCTCGCCAGCTACATGGGCAAGAAAAAACTTATCGCCGAAACCGGCGCCGGCCAGCACGGCCTGGCCACCGCGACCGTGGGAGCGTTTTTCCAGATGGAAGTAAAAGTGTTCATGGGCGTAACCGACATCGAACGACAAAAGCCCAATGTGGAAAAGATGCAGTTGCTCGGTGCCGAGGTGATCCCGGTTACCGGGGCCAGCGGCACCCTCAAAGACGCCATCAACGAAGCCCTGCGCTACTGGACATCACACGTCGATGATACCTTTTATCTGTTCGGCACTGCCGCCGGCCCGCACCCTTACCCATCAATGGTCCGGCAGTTCCAGCGGATCATCGGCGATGAAACCCGCCGGCAGTGTCTGGAAAAAACCGATCGGCTGCCGAGTCTGGTAACCGCCTGCGTCGGTGGCGGCAGCAACGCCATTGGCATGTTCGTAGCTTTTCTGGATGATAAAGACGTCCGCATCGTGGGGGTCGAAGCCGCCGGTTACGGTGTCGATACCGATAAGCACGCCTGCACCCTGCAACGCGGCAGTGTCGGTGTCCTGCATGGCGCCCAGAGTTATGTACTCCAGGACGAGAACGGCCAGGTCATCGAATCGCACTCGGTCAGCGCCGGCCTGGATTACCCCGGCGTCGGCCCCGAACACAGCTTTCTCAAGGATTGCGGAAGGGTGGAATATGTCGGCGCAACTGACGATGAAGTGCTGGACACCTTTTTGTTCATGACCCGCAGCGAAGGAATCTTCCCCGCCTTCGAAAGCGCCCACGCCGTAGCCTGGGTAATCAGTCAGGCCGGAAAATTCAAACCCGAAGATATAATAATAATCAACCTCAGCGGCCGCGGCGATAAGGACGTCGAAGCGTTCATGAAATACCGCCCCGATTCAATCGAATAAGTAAAATCTCAACAACAGTTGTAGTTGTAGGATGGGCTTTAGCCCATGCTGCTCTGCTTATTAAATTAATTACTCAATTTTCAATAAGTGGATAACCATGAAAAGTTATCAGGAAGTTTTCAGTAAAAATAAACGAACAGCTTTAATCCCGTTTTTCGTCTTGGGCGATCCCAACGAATCAATCTCGCTGGAACTAATCAAAACCGCAATCGACGCCGGGGCGGATGTTTTGGAACTAGGAATCCCCTTCAGCGACCCCATCGCTGATGGCCCAACGATTCAAAAGGCTGACATTCGAGCCTTGGAAAACGGAATGACCTGCGAACGGGCGTTCGAAATGATTCGGCAAATCAGAACTTATCGGGATATTCCGATTGGGCTGTTGATGTATTACAACCTGATCTGCCATTATGGCTGTGAAAAATTTTACCGCGACGCAGCGGCAGCAGGAGTTAACTCCGTGTTGGTAGCGGATTTATGCGTGGACAACACCGACGAAGTGCAGCAGTTTATTCGCGATAACAGCATGGACACCGTACATATGGTAACGCCCAACACCAGCGTTGCCCGGCGAGCAAAAATCGCAAAACTTTGCACGGGCTTCATTTACACGGTTTCCGTGCTGGGAGTGACCGGCACGCGAACGGAGCTGGGCGAGATGGTCGAGCCGCTGGTGCATGCTTTGAAGGAGCAAACGCAAGTGCCGGTCTGCGTTGGGTTTGGGGTGAGTCGGCCCGAACATGCACGGCAATTGGCGGCAGCAGGAGCGGATGGGGTGATTGTAGGTTCGGCGGTGGTCAAGATTATCGAGGATAATCTGGGCAATCCGCAGCGGGCTTGCAAAGAATTGGGCAGTTTTATCAAGCAGATGAGGCAGGCGATTGAGCAGTAAGTTGTTTTCAGCGTGGGATTTAGGGCGAATGCACGGTTGGAGCAAAAAAAGCTTGCTAAATCCAAATATTTTGACATAATACGTTGCTCTAAAATTATTTGGATACTAGGAGAATAATAAAGTGTACGCGATAATCGAAGACGGCGGCAAACAGTACAAAGTAGAAGAAGGCCAGACTTTATGTGTGGAATTGCGGGATCTGGCTGAGGATCAGGCTGAGGTTGAGTTCGATCAGGTGCTGTATTACAGCGATGACGATACTACGCTGGTGGGACAGCCGATGTTGGCGGGAGCCAGGGTGGTTGGTAAGCTGAACGGACAAGCGGCAGGACCTAAGCTGCATCCGATGCAGTTTCGTCGTCGTAAGGATTCGCAGCGGCGGATCGGTCATCGACAGAAATACCTGGAAGTGCTCATCACCAGCATTACCAAGCCGCAGTAAGTTCTTTATACAACAGAATATACCGACTCATACGATATTGTAGGAGTTTTTGGATGGGACAAGGGCCCGATGGCTGTTACGGCAGTGATCGGGTTCCTTTTTTTCAAGGTGGGTATAAGACCCCGCGTTTCCACACGGGGCTGAATGTTTGTTCAGATGGGATGCGGGGGGACGTAAGTGCTTATTTTGCGTGTCGCGGAAATGGCAAGCTTTCGCTTGACCAGATCTTTGGTCGGTTGGGATTCGACGCTACGTTCCTTCGCTGCTCTTCTATAAATCTTACCGTATATACAGACATGGGTGGTCCGGAATGCGGCCGAAAACGCGGCGCTAAAAGCGAGCTAAAAGCGTACCAAAAGCGCGAAAAGATCAATTTTAGTGCGAAAACATGGGCGCAAATGGCAGTGTTTTGACGGTTTTTTCACGAAAGTTGGGGCAAAATTACCGGTTTTT
>DAOWAK010000208.1 GCA_030634605.1 Sedimentisphaerales bacterium | reverse complement strand
CATCATTAATCACTGCACAACCCCGAACCACAAAAGTAACCTTTTCCCTGGGCAACTGCTCAAGCAAAAGCCGATCAAGCACAATCTCGCCCGCATTATCCGCCAGGTAAAGAATCTTATTCGCCTGGGCTATCGCCCGACGAAATTCATTGAGACACAGCAACGGGAACCTCGCCCGCAGCGCATCATCCAAAACCTGCCGAATCTCTGACTCCTTCAGTTCCGTGTTCACCGCGTAATCGATAATGTTTCCCGCAATCGCCAGACGAACCGCAGTTTCAAACGGGTCTGCCGAATCGTCAACTTTGGCTTTCAGTTTAGGGTAAAGCTTAAGTATCACAGCATTAGAATTTTGCTTGATATCAAAATAAGGATCTTCATTTCCGACCAGATCTCGGATGATACGGTGAATCTGCTGTCCCATTACCGGCGGACTAATAGAAAAGTCCATTTTAGCAGCTGCGGCAAGCACCGCGCGTAAAACGTCTTCCTGAATTCCTTCATCCTCGCTAACTAATCGGACCGCTTTTAATGCCTGGCTTACAAAACAGGGCACGCATTCTAGAAAGGTTTTCATTGTCTAAATCCAGTGCCCCTGCACGTTAGCTTGTTCTACCGATTGCAATTTGCCGGCTTTTAACTGAACAATCGCGTTTTGAACGGTGATCTGCTCCGGACACAAAAAAACCTTAATTTCAGCAGCATTGAGCGTTCTGAATGCCTTGGGGCCTACGTTACCGGTAATTACTCCCTCGACACCCAGATTGGCCACGTTCTGGGCGGACTGAATTCCGGCTCCCTGGGCAACATTAAAGTTTTGAGTGTTGTCCACTGACTCAAACTCCCCGGTATCGGTATCCACCACCAGAAACCATTTTGCCCGCCCAAACCGTGGATCCACCATTGAATCAAAAGTTTGGCCCTCAGACGTAATTGCAACTTTCATTGTAAAATCTCCCTACCTGGCCTGCCCCGGTTCTCGTTCAGGACAAATGCCATTAACCGTAGATTTAGTTGACGCACTTCCGCACAACAAACTACCCAGCAAATCCCATACCCTTTGCCGAAGCAGAGGCATCTACGCTTGTAGGTGCTTTTTTGACAATAAGTTACCGATCCACTCTTATTCACTTTTCAATATCCTGCTATTGCATTTCCGCAACCACTATAGCATGCTATTGCACTTTCGCAACCATTAATTCGCAAACAATCCCTAGGGAACCTCTAAAAATCGATTTTTTGCTTATCAAAACGTCGATTGCAACGACTCAGCATGGGCTAAAGCCCATCCTACAGGAATTATTAGAGGTACCCCATAGTAAATCTAAAGTTCCACCCCATCAGGTTTAAACAGACTCCGCAAGGCCATCGAGCAACCCGTTCTACGGATAATCAACATTTAAAAAGCGGACAACCTGGGTTGACGGTTGCTTAATCGCCGAATAGCTTTTTGCTGATTTTGGCGATTCGGCTCTGGGCGTAAACTACATTCTCCGGATAACCGCTCTCCAGGCTGATAACCATCTCGTAAAACTGCAGGGCTTTAATCCGGTCGTGCATCACATCATCATAAATCCGGGCCACCGCGTAACGTGCCGGCAGGGTCGTCTGAGGATCCCATTGCCAGACCCGCTGATAATACAGCAGTGCCCGGGTCGGATCGTTGAGATAATGCCGATAAAGCTCGCCGACCTGGAAAGCGGCGTCATCGATTTTGTCACTGGTGGGATAGTTGGTAATCAAACTGTTAAACATATCCACCGCCCCGGCCAACTTCTTTTTGTCCACCAGTACCGTCGCCATGATTCCCCGGCCGTCTTTGACCTGTTTTATGGCATCCTGGTACAGCACATCCGCAGCAACAATCGATTCAAAAGCCCGCAACTCCGGCCCGGAAACTTCGGCTATTACCAGATATTCCCGCTGGGGCAACAGGTCCAGCTCTTTAAGTTCCTGCGCTGCCCAGTCAGATTTCAACTGATTACCCTGCTGATCGTAAAACTGCTTCAGAACCACCAGATGCTCACGGTACTTGGCCCGATACTGTGCCATCTGCTCTACCAGTTGGACTTCGGTATTGCGTTGCAAATCCGCCCCGGCAGCCAGTTTAAGCGGATCGCCCATCGCCTGTTGGCCATCAGCCGGCCCGGCCTGCTGACATCCCGCTAAAACCGCCATCATTAAAACTACGCTGACAAATCCCCGCACCAATGACATCTGGCTGATCGAATATTTCATGGCTGTTCCTTTCGCTAGATAACTTATACTCAAAGAATATCCCTGCCCCCGCATTGAAACCATTATCCACCCAATTGTCAAGATAAACCATTACCCCCTACCGATCGTCTACATAAATACCTGTTAAAAAAAGAGTTACTTCCTTCCCTGTCCGACAGTTCCGGCAACCTGGATGACTTATATTTCTACTGATCGTCCGGTTTGACGGCTTTTTCCCGGGATCGCTGAATCAGTTCGATAATCGATGCCATCTTCTGCTGCGGCGGGGCTATTATCTTTTCGATATCTTCCGGGCTGTAATGATCCCGAACAAATTTCACCACCTCAAATATCTCATGCCAGCAGTCAAAAATTTTGCGACAGAGACTCTCTCCCCCCGGCGCCCGGCAATAGCCAAACTCCACCTCATGCCCCAGCATGCGACAGCGAATCTTGCGTTTATCGTGTTCCGAAATACTCATGTCATCATTATATCATAAAAAACGGCAGGAAGAAAAATCCTTCCTGCCGTTTTGGTTTCCGTTAAATTACCAGCTTACGCTGGACCGGATTCGCCGCGATCCACAGGGAGTTTCGACGCTCCCGTTGGTCGCTTAATCGTTACAAACAAGGCTGTTAAATACAAATTCCTATACGTTTAAATTAAACACTCATCACCACTTACCAGACTTATTCACCGGTGGCTTGGGCAGACCCTCCATTGACTTGAGCGATTCGGCCATCTCGTGCTCCGGCAACGCAAAATCTTCCAACCGGCCCGCCATATACGCCTGATAGCCCGTCAGGTCCATCAGCCCGTGCCCGCTCCAGTTGAACAATATTACTTTTTCCTTGCCTTCTTCCTTGGCCTTTTTGGCTTCCCGAATCGCTGCCGCTATCGCGTGGCTGGTCTCTGGCGCACTGATCGTACCTTCCGTCCGTGACCAGAGCACCGCTGACTCATAACATTCCAGTTGCGGTATCGACTCCGGCTCCAGCAAACCTTCCACTGCCGCCTGGGACACCAACGGCGCCATACCATGATAACGCAGCCCGCCGGCGTGAATCGGCGGCGGCACAAATGTGTGTCCCAACGAGTACATTGGCAGCAACGGCGTCATCCCCGCCACATCACCGTGATCGTAAGAGAACGGCGCCCGCGTCAGCGTCGGACATGAAGTCGGCTCCACCGGCACAATCCTGATATTCGCCCCGTTAATCTTATCGGCCACAAACGGGAACGACAACCCCGCAAAGTTACTTCCGCCCCCGGCACAACCAATCACCACATCAGGCTGCTTCTCGCCAATCATCTTCAACTGCTTCTTCGCTTCCAGCCCGATTATCGTCTGGTGCAACATCACATGATTCAGCACACTGCCCAGCGAATAACGCGTCTCCCCTTTGGGGTCCGTAACCGCGGCTTCGATCGCTTCGCTAATTGCCATCCCCAGCGAACCAGGCGTCTGCGGATGCAGCTTGAGTATCTCACGACCCGCATTGGTCGTCTCACTCGGGCTAGCTATACAATGACCGCCCCAGGTCTCCAT
>DAOWAK010000196.1 GCA_030634605.1 Sedimentisphaerales bacterium | reverse complement strand
TTAAATAACACGCCGCGTCCGGAGTCCAGATATTACCGCTGACCTCCTCAGCCCGGACCCGGAAATTACCGTTACAAACCTCCAGGAAACGACAATCTGCACATCGTCCTTCCAAAAATGGCTTGCGATCCTTCAGCTTCCGCATCAGCTCATCGCTGGTGTCCATCCAGATTTCCGAAAACTTCCTCTCCCTTACGTTGCCAAAATTCCTGTGCCGCCAGAATTGGTCCGCGTGCACCTGGCCGTCCCAACTGACACAACCAATGCCGATCCCACTGCTGTTGCCCCCGTTCATCTTCAACAGCTCCATCACCTCCTGAGCACGACTGCTGCCCTCACGCAGCATCCGCATATACAAATAAGGACCATCCGCATGATTGTCAACGGTTAGAACTTCTTTTTTCAGCCCGGCATCGTACATCGCCTTGGTCTTGTCAATAATCAAATCCACCACCTGCCGGCTCTCCTCCGCCGACAAATCTTCCTCCCGCAACTTGCTGCCCCGCCCGGCATAGACCAGGTGATAAAAACAAATCCGCGGAATGTCCTCGTCCACCAGCAATTGAAATATGCTTTCGATATCCTGCACATTTCGTTTGTTGATCGTAAATCGCAGCCCTACCTTAACCCCGGCTTTCTTGCAGCACCGAATCCCCGCCAACGCCATATCAAACGCACCCGCCTTACCTCGAAACTTATCGTTGGTCTCCTGCATCCCGTCCAGGCTGACCCCCACGTAACTAAGCCCAATCCGGGCAAACTGGTCAGCTTTTTCCTGGTCAATCAGAGTGCCGTTCGTCGAAATCACCGCCCGCATCCCACGCTCTTTCGCAGCCTGGATCAACGTCAGCAAATCATGCCTCAACAACGGCTCCCCACCGCTGAACAAAACCACCGGCACCCCAAATTCCCCCAGGTCATCCAGCAGTTCCAGACCTTCCTTCGTGGTCAGTTCCCCCTTATAATCAATATCCGCTGATTGCGAATAGCAATGTACGCACCTTAAATTACACCGCCGCGTCGTGTTCCAAACCACGATCGGCTTTTTATCCTCAGAAAATTGCAGCAGATGACTCGGCAACTCCTTCGCCTTACGCCCGTACCGCAAAACATCCGATGGCTCTACCGTCCCGCAATATAATTTTGAAATACCTATCAATTATTTCCTGACCGCCTGCTTATTCTAATCTTTAGAGAAGCTCTATTAATTACCGTAGGATGGGCTGTTCTACAAAATCCGCCTATGGCGGGCCCATGCTGCCCTACTGAAAAAAACGATTCTCCGTAAAAAATACTAATTGTTAGAGCGTGCCTTAAATTTCTTCTCTTCTTAGTGCCTTTGTGTCTTGTGGTAAAAAGATAATTCTCTGTGAACTCTGTGGCCTCTGTGGCAACTCTTTTATTTTTTAAAGCTTGCCTTTACCCGTAGTAACTATCGCTTCCACTAATCCGCCGATTGTGTATTCCTCCGCTTCGACGTCCAACTTCAATCCCAATTGCTTTATTATAGCCGAGGTCACCGGACCAATACTGCCGACCCGGAATTTTTTTCCGGACAATTTACTTATATCTATCATATCCAGGAAGTTATGCACCGTCGAACTGCTCGTAAAAGTAATCCAGTCCACCCTGTCCGCTTCCAGAACTTTCAAAATCTCCTCTTTTCCCGAATCATCCGCCACCGTCCGGTACGCCGTAACTTCCGTCACCTCCGCCCCCAACTGTCGCAACCCATCCGGCAGGTCCGACCGGGCAATGTCCGCCCGCGCCAGCAGAATCCGTTTGCCTTTGACAGACCCCATCCCGGCAAAAGCCTCCAGTATCGATTCCGCCACAAATCTTTCCGGCAGCAAATCCGCAGTAATTCCATAGCCATGCAAACGCGCCGCTGTTGCCGGACCGATCGCACAAACCTTAACCCCGCCCAGCTGCCGCGCATCAAAACCCGCCGCCAGCAAAGCATCAAAAAAAGCATCCACCCCGTTCACGCTCGTCAATATCAACCAATCGTACTGCCCCACTTCAGCCACCGCTTTTTCCAGCCCAGCCATATCATTCGGCTGCTCCACTCGGATCGTCGGACACTCCAGCACCTCGGCCCCCAACTGCTCCAAACGCTCCGCCAGCTCACTCGCCTGGGCCCGCGCCCGCGTCACCACAATTCGCTTGCCAAAAAGAGGACGATTTTCAAACCATTGCAACTGCTCCCGTAACCTTACCACTTCACCAATTAAGGCAATCGCCGGTGGTTTTACCGCTTCCGCATCCGCAATATCCGCGATAGTTCCCACGGTGCCGGTTACCGTGCGTTGTTTGGTTGTCGTTCCCCACTCGATTAGCGCCGCCGAACGATCGGCACTCATGCCGTTCTCCATCAACCTGTCACAATTAACCCTCAGGTTCTTAACGCCCATGTAAAACGCCAGCGTCCCTTTCCACTTACCCAGGCTCGGCCAGTCAATCTGACTCGGCCCGGTCCGCTGAGCATCCTCATGACCGGTTATCAACGCAAAGTCCGATGCCAGATCACGATGCGTCACCGGTATCCCCGCGTACGCCGCCGCCGCTACCGCCGCGGTTATTCCCGGAACCACTTCAAACTCAATCCCCGCCTTAACCAATTCCTGTGCTTCTTCACCGCCCCGACCAAATATGTAAGGATCGCCCCCCTTTAACCTTACCACTCTCTTACCATCGAGCGCCTTATCGACCAGCAGCTGATTAATCTTATCCTGGCCCAGACTGTGCTGCCCCGCCTGCTTACCTACATAGATCAATTCCGCCCCTGACGGCACCACCGCCAACAAGCGTTTGGATACCAGGTAATCGTAAACCACTACCTCAGCCTGACTCAACAGGTCTCGGCCTTTAACGGTAATCAATCCAGGATCACCCGGACCGGCCCCTACCAGAAACACCTTACCGTTGGTTTTTGCGTTTGCTTGTTTCATCTTATCTCTGCAACTATTCCTTAGCCAAAATTTCCTTCAGGATTACCCCACCTCCCATTGCGATTAATTTTTCCGCAACCTCAACTCCCAACTCTGCCGCCTGATCCACCGGACCGCTGCCCTGAGCTTTTATCAGTTTAACGCCTTCCAGGTCAGACACCATCCCCTTCAAAAACAATTTATCACCTTCTAGCCAACTGAATCCACCCACCGGAACCTGGCACCCCCCTTCCAGCCGCGCCAGCATACTACGCTCAGCGGTTGTAGTTGAACGCGTCTCGGCATCTTCCAGAATCGCTACCAGCCGAACGGTCTCTTCGTCATCACTTCTAACTTCAATCGCCAAAGCGCCTTGGCCGATGCCCGGCAGAAAATCCATCGGATCAAGACGCTCGGTTATCCGTTCCACCAATCCCGCCCGCTTCAACCCCGCCGCTGCCATCAGCATAGCTACCGCATCGCCCTCATCCAACTTACGCAGCCGAGTGTGGATATTACCGCGAATATCCACCACCTCCAAATCACTGCGAAAGTGCAGAACTTGTGCCTTACGCCGCAGGGACCCACTCAAAACCCGGGCCCCAACCGGTAATTCCGCCAGCATCCCCCCGTTCTCACCGATCTTACAGACCAGCACATCAGCTGGATCTTCCCGGGCGGTAATAGCTGCCAATTTCAGCCCATTCGGCAACTCCATCGGCAAATCCTTCAGACTGTGCACCGCCAGATCGATATTGCCGTCCAGCATCTGCTGCTCTATCTCTTTGGTAAATAAACCTTTATCGCCAATCTTCGAAAGAGCCGTATCCAGAATTTCATCGCCTTTAGTCCTTATCACCTGCAACTCAATTTCCAAATCCGGATGTGCTTTGCGAAGTTCACCTG
>DAOWAK010000218.1 GCA_030634605.1 Sedimentisphaerales bacterium | reverse complement strand
TTCTTCCTCCGACACCGCCCGGGGCTTACCACCCGCCTCATCAACTCCAAGATACTTATTAAAAAACTCCACCGATCGCGCTTTATAAAGCTCCGGTTCCTGCACCACCGATTGATTGTGACGGGCCTGCGGCACTATCCACAAATAATGCGGCTCATGCGACAAATTGTAAAAATCCTCCGCCTGCTCGATTTTTATCATCGAGTCCTTTCGGCCGTGAATAAAAAACACCGCCTGATCACGAAGATGACCTACCGATTTTCGTAACAAGGGAAAACGACAATTGAAACGCACTTGTGCAAACTTCAACAAAAGCCAACGCAAAAAATGCCAGAAAGCCGGACGATGGTTCTCGTAAATAAAACGAACCCGCGCAAAAATGTGAGCCCATTTCTGCATTGACGATTCCATCGTCGTATCGGTCGAAAACGCGCCATCCGACAACACCGCTTTGATCCCGCAATCACGCGGCATCCGTGCCGCCGACATTAGCGCCGCCCCCGCTCCCCGCGAAATCCCGAACAAACCGATATTCACCTCTAAACCACGCGCTTCCAACTCCGATTTGACAAAAGCCAATGCACCCTGGCAATCAGAAATCTCCTTGTCCGTACACCACAGCCTCGGCTGATAACTATTTAGACTACTGCTGGCCCCATGCGAACGAAAATCAAACGTAAAAATATCAAATCCCGCCTCCAGCAGTCCCCGACAATAACGCATGCAACTATACATGTCCGAACCATATTCATGACAAAAAACAATTACGCCGTGACTCTGATCCGATAAATACCCACCATGAAAATCCTCCCCATTCAAACCATTTTCAACACTCCCCCTGGGCAACAGCCCCCGCCCTGCGAAACCGATCGAATTCGCCCAACCCCCCTTCTCTTCCCGAAGCATCGTCGGACTCAAAAACATCCCCCGCAGCAGTGTCCCGTCAAAAGCGCGAAAATTAACCTGCTCACCTTCGAGCCGCTCAAAATCTATCGACCCCATCATCAGCGGCAACGGCGTGTCCCGCACAATATTCAACATCAACCGGACATACTTACTCAACACAGCCGCCACCGTTAAAACCAACAGCAGCACCGCCGCTAAAATCAGCATACCCCAATTATCCAACATTGAATCAAACATGAGCGTTAACCCGAACGAAAATCACCCTGTCAGAGCGAAACTTGCTATCCAGAATATTTTTGCAATATAACCGTGTTATTCTGACCCCCAAATCCGAAAGAATTGGACATCGCAACATCCACTTTAGCTTTGCGGGCCACGTTCGGTACATAATCCAGGTCCAGATCAGATTCCGCGTTTTCCAGGTTAATCGTCTGCGGCAAAATCTGATCCCGAATCGCCAGCACACAAGTAATAAACTCCACAACACCTGCCGCCGCAATCAAATGCCCCAGCATGCTCTTGACACTGCTCACCGGAATCTTATACGCCTGCTCGCCAAAAACCGTTTTGATTACCAATGTCTCAATGGAATCATTTTCGCTGGTCCCCGTACCGTGCGAACTGATATAATCAATGTCGGTCAGCCCCATCCCCGCGTCCACCAAAGCCAGCTTAACCGCGCCAATACCGCCGCGACCTGATTCATGCTGATCCGTAATCCGAAACGCGTCCGCCGTGCTGCCGTAACCCACCAACTCCGCCAGAATCGACGCGCCGCGGGCCTGAGCACTTTCCAGACTTTCCAGAATTACCGCTCCGGCGCCCTCGGACAACACAAAACCATCCCGATCCCTCTCAAACGGCCGCGACGCACCCTTGGGATTGTCGTTACGTGTCGATAAAGCTGTCAAACGATTGAAACCCGTTATCCCCAGCGGATGGATCATTGAATGCGTACCGCCGGCCACCATAACATCAGCATCCCCGTTACGAATCATCTCCATCGCCTGACCAATCGCCTGAGTACTGGCCGCACATGCCGTCAAACAACTCAGACACGGACCACGCAACTTAAACAATTGAGCCAGATGGGCACCCGGCATGTTCGGCTCCTGCTCCAGTTCACGCACCTTGTCCATCCCCGATAAAGCAACCTGGGCCCACTTCGACCAGTTAACATCCTTGGCTTCACTATCCCAGCCGTCCACCAGCGCCGCGATAAATTTCTCAAAATCCAACGGGCCCTCACCGGCACCCAGATAAATCCCCACCCGATCCGCCGCCGGCTCAGCCAAACCAGAATCCTGCTCAGCCAAATTGTCCGGTAACCCCGCCTGACGCCACGCCTGCAACGCCGCCCCGATCATAAAGCCGCTGTTTCTGCCAGGCAACTTGTGATTCTCAACTGCATCCGCCGGCACCACCGCCATCAGATCAAAATCCCGCACCTGACCCGAAAACTGCGTCGGAAAGGTGCCCGCGTCAAACAAATCCGTCTTCTCGATGCCGCTGTTGCCCTGCAAAATGTTCTGCCACATCTGCTCAACATCCGCACCCAAAGGCGTTACCACACCCATCCCGGTTATCACAACTCGACGACGTTCCATCTCAACCTCTTATTAATATTTTTCGCTTACGCTGATCTGCATAAAATACATTGATTTTCACTCAGCAAACTTGCTCAGCACCATTGCCGCAGTCTGGCCGCCATAGGTGTAACTGCTGCACACCGCGTTTTGTGTTTCCACCTGCCGCACTTCGTTGCCGCCCAGCTTCAAACCGCACTCACCCAAAGGCTTTTCGCAATTCACCATCGGTGCCGCCTTGCCCTCGGCCAACGCCATCACCATCGAAACCAAATCGATCGCCGCCGCACCCGCCCCGCAGTTACCCACTCGGCTCTTGGTAACCTGCACCTCAAGCTCCCCGGCATGATCGCCAAAGGCATTCACTATCGCCCTCGCTTCAGCCTGATCGTTACTGAGAACCCCCAGACCGTGCGGCACCAGCAAACCAACCTGATCAGCCAAAACGCCGCTGTTCTGCAAAGCCTTCTTAATCGCAATCGTCACTCCTCGGGCATCAGGCTCAGGCGTAATAAAATCATCACTAAAATTGCAAGACACCCCAAAACCGGTTACCTCCGCATAAATCTTCGCTCCCCGGCTTCGAGCCTGCTCTAATTCCTCCAGCACCACAATCCCCCCACCCTCGCCCAGCACCGTTCCGTCCGCCCCCTCATCAAACGGCCGACAGGATTCTTTCGGTCGGTCATTATATTTCGTGCTCAGCCGCCCTTGCAAACTCTGACGAACCAGACTCAGCGGATTGATCTTGCACTCCGCTCCGCCGGCCACCATCAAATCCGCTCGATTACGCTTAATCGTCTGATACGCTTCACCAATCGACAACAGACCGGAAATTTCCGCACAGGTAATAGAATTGCTCGGCCCCTGAAAATCATGAATAATACTAACGTGACAGCCCAGCATGTTCGGCAGATATTTCAGCAACCACAACGGCGTCAACTGAGCCATCCCTTCGCTGCCCCACTTGGTCAGGCTGAACTTGCCATCCTCGATAGCATGCTCCACCGCCGCACCCAATTCCACCAGATCGCAACAGATCAATCCCGCACCGATATTCACCCCGCTACGTGTCGGCTCAATTTCAACCTCATCTCCGTCACTTAAT
>DAOWAK010000099.1 GCA_030634605.1 Sedimentisphaerales bacterium | reverse complement strand
TATTGCGCTCCCCGTGTGCGCGGTGCTATTCTCGATGAGTTACGCTCCATGGACTGGGTCCCTCGCCTGGTAAGATCCCGCGCCCACAAGCTGGACGAAGCCGGCAAAAGTTTTGAAGCCGAGCATGGCCGATCAGGCACCGATGAAGAATTAGCTGTGCGCATGGGTATCTCCGAAGAAGAATTCATTAAACTAAAACGCGACGCCACCGCCGTTACCCAGGTCTCGCTGAGCAGAAAATGGTTCGAAACCGACAGCCAAAAGGACGTCTGTGAAATTGACGTTCTGGAAGATAAAAAAGGTCAGAATCCTTTCGAAGAAATCCAACGCCGCGACCTCAAAGAAATGCTCACCAAGGGACTCACCCGGGCTGAGCGCCTGATTCTGATATTGTACTACTACGAAGAGATGACCATGAAAGAAATCGGTGCCACCCTCGATCTTTCCGAATCCCGCGTCTCGCAGATGCACTCCTCAATCCTGGCCCGACTAAAAGCCCAGATGACTCACCAGAAAACCGAGGTTCAGGTTTAAGGAGCCCTAAAAACCGCCCGATAATATGCAAAGCAACCCGGCCGGCAATTCACCGACCAGAACCGCTTGATTTTTATAGCCTGCACCACCCATTGGACGATACATAAAACAGCCAGGCTGCCGTTAAAAACTAATAGAGCGTGTTTCATGACCACTTGGCACAACGCCGCAGACGTTAAAAGCCACAGCCGCCGAAATCGACCGGTCGTGAAAAGCTCCCGCCACAAAGAAGGTGGCATAAATGAGCAGCATACCCCCCAACATTATTGCTTCGGTTTTTCAGGCACAGGTGGCGTCATCCGAAACCGCCCGCAAGGAAGACTCCAAAAGAAACAAACGACTCCAGGACTCCCGAGAACTGGCCCGTCTGGCTGACCAGCAGCAAAGCGAAGTCGAAAACACCGAACACACCGACCAGGCCCGCGTTCATCGTCAGGATGAACGCCAACGCGACGGCCAGGATGCCCGTGACATCCTCAACGCCCACAAAACCGCCAAAATCTACCACCCTGACGGCTCCTGCGATGACAACGAAAACACCAGCCAAAACTCTCAGGATCCCCCAAAACCCAACGATCACATCGACCTGAACGCCTGATTCCTTCCCGGCGTTTCCCGCAAATCGCTCCACAGACAAATTCCTCTCTGATAACGCTTGATTATCACCTCAACAACCGTCTTGCTTTCCAGCCCGGATGACAATATAATCCCCTTCCTTGGTAAATGAGTATAAAAGCCCAAAGGGAATAATTATGCGTTTTACAAAAATGCACGGACTCGGCAATGATTACGTTTACGTCAACTGTTTCGAACAGACCGTTGACGATCCTGCCCAGGTGGCGATCCAGGTTAGCGACCGTCACTTCGGCATCGGTTCGGACGGGCTCATACTGATCATGCCCTCGGAAAAAGCTGATGTCCGCATGCGCATGTTTAACGCCGACGGTTCCGAAGCCCAAATGTGCGGCAACGGCGTACGCTGCCTGGCCAAATACACCCTCGAACACAATCTTTCTCCCGGCCGAACTTGTCAACAGCAAACCCTGATTGATCTGCTTCGCGCCGCCGCTCCCGATGCCCATGACCTCCGCGAGCTAACCGTTGAAACCGGACGCGGAATCCTCACTTTAACAATGGCTCTCAAAGGCGACCTGGTTGAGCAAATCTGCGTCGATATGGAAGAACCAATCCTGCTCCCCAGCCAGATCCCCGTCAAAGTTACCGGACAACAGGCGGTAGGAATTCCCCTTACTGTCGATGGAACAAATCTGCTCATGACCTGCGTTTCAATGGGCAACCCTCACGTGGTTTTTTATTGCTCCGATCTCGCAGACATTGATCTGGAACACTTGGGCCCGATAATCGAAACCCATCCCATGTTCCCCGAGAAAACCAACGTCCATTTCGTCCAGGCCATCACCCCCAACGAGGTCATCATGCGCACCTGGGAACGCGGCAGCGGTATCACCTTGGCCTGCGGAACCGGAGCCTCAGCCGTCTGCGTCGCCGGCATCTTGGCCAGCAAAACCGACCGCAACATCCTGGCCCATCTGCCCGGCGGCGATTTGCAGTTGCTCTGGAACGAAGCCGACAATCACGTTTTCATGGCCGGACCAGCCACCGAAGTATTCTCTGGCACTTGGCCCCCCGCATAATCGTAACAATCCGCAAAACCGCAATATCTTGACAGAGGTTGAATTTTTAAGGTACTAACTTCCGAGCCGGTTTTTAGTGCACAAATAATGGCTGCGGAAACCTTCTGCTTTTTATTTCGGTTGACCACGAAAAAACGAAAATGATGTAAATATTCCGAATTAAAGTTGTTAGGAGTTTTTGTCCATGACCGCCAAAATCATCAAAGGCAAAGATATCGCCGCTGAAATTCGTGCAGAAATCAAGCAGCAGGTTGACGCACTCATTTCCGAAAAATCCATCATACCAGGCTTGGTTACTATTCTGGTCGGTGAAAACCCCGCTTCCCAAAGTTACGTCCGGGCCAAACAGAAAACCGCCCACGAACTGGGCTTCCATTCCATTCAGGAAAACCAGCCTGCCGATATCGCCGAACAGGACCTGCTCAAGCTCGTCGAAAAATACAATAACGACCCCGCCATTCACGGTATCCTGGTGCAGTTGCCGCTGCCCAAACACATCGACGATAACAAAATTTTATACGCCATCGACCCCGACAAGGATGTGGACGGCTTCCATCCCGTAAACGTTGGCCGCATGGTTATCGGTGAACCGGCTTATCTGCCCTGCACCCCGTATGGCATTCAGCAGATGCTCGTACGCTCCGGTGTGCAAATCGAAGGTGCCGAAGTCGTCGTCGTTGGCCGCTCGAATATCGTCGGCAAACCCATCGCCAACATCCTGCTCCAAAAAGCCGCCGGCGCTAACGCCACCGTCACCATCTGTCACACGCGTACCAAAAACATGGCCGAGCACACCAGGCGTGCCGACATCCTCATCGTCGCCGCCGGAATACCCAAAGCCGTTACCGCCGACATGGTAAAACCCGGCGCCGTTGTCATCGACGTTGGTGTCAACGAAGTCGGACGCACTGACGCAGGCAAACGCATTCTCGTCGGCGATGTCGATTTCGAACCCGTTTCCAAAATCGCCTCCGCCATTACCCCCGTCCCCGGCGGTGTCGGCCCCATGACCATCACCATGCTCATGCTCAACACCCTCGAAGCTGCCCAACGCTCCGCTTCATGACTTGGCGATATTCAAAAAGATTTTCTTGAAAATTGTTGTTGTCATCTTACCTTCCATTTTTCGCTCGGACGATAATTCAGACGAACCCAATTTTTTTTAAAAGATTCTGACAAACAGTTTTGTTTTATCCCCCATGCAGTGGCCGCCCCAGCAGAGCCTCCGTCGCCTCTGCCAGCGCCTCGCAGAACGTCGGGTGTCCGTGAATTGTCCCCTCCAGCTCACGCAGCGTGCATTCCGATTTCATCAGCACCGCCACTTCCTGAACCATATCGCTCGCATGGGGACACATCAGATGCGCTCCGACAATTTCGTCATCGCCGTTGGCCAGCAGTTTTACAAACCCATCCGTTTCCGCGCAAGCCATCGCCATCCCACTGGCTGCCATCGAAAACTTCGCCGCCCGAACCCCTTTATGCTGCTCACGGGCCTGTTCCTCGGTCAATCCCACCGTCGCAATCTCCGGATGCGTGTAAACCGCCGAAGGAACAACCGCGTAATCCTCACTGTCGGCTTTACCCATAATCGTGTTAACCGCCACCGCCGCCTGACGACTTGCCACGTGGGCCAATTGCAGCTTGCCCGTCACATCGCCAATAGCAAAAACATTCGCCACACTGGTTCGGCACTGGTCGTCAATCACAACAAATCCCTTATCCAGCTTCACCCCAGCCTCTTCCAGCCCCAGCTCCGCACTTCTCGGCTGCCTTCCCGTACACACCAGCGCCAACGAAACCTCCTTCACCTCACCGCCGCCCAGAGTGCACTTCACCTTCTCCCCGCTCAACTCCATCTTCTCCACCGCGGTGCTGCAATGCACTTCAATACCCTTTTTCCTGAACGACCTGGCCAGCCCCGCCGAAATGTCCTTGTCCGCCATCGGCAGCAGCCTATCCAGCATCTCCACCACCATCACCTCACAGCCCAACTCCGAAAACACCGTGGCAAATTCGTAACCAATGTAACCGCCGCCCACAATCGCCATCGATTCCGGCAAACTACCCAGTTCCAGTATCTCGTCGCTGGTCATCACCTTGCTCCGGTCATCCGGGAAAACCTTAGGCATTGTCGGCTCACTACCCGTTGCCAGAATCACATTTTCAGTTTCCAGAACTTCCGTTTTCCCGTCGTTCAACTTCACTTCAACCTTATTCGCCCCCGCCAGCTTCCCTACCCCTTCATAAACATCAACCTTGCGGCTTTTCATCAGCATCCCCACCCCGCCTCTCAAACGACGCACCACTCCATCCTTCCGCTTCATCATCGCCGGCAGATCGATACTAACCGACCCCACCTCAATCCCATGCTTCTTTGCCTCACCTATACTCGCCGCAATTTTCGAACTGTGCAAAAGCGCCTTCGTCGGAATGCAGCCACGGTTCAAACACGTTCCGCCCAACTCCCGGCTCTCCACCATCGCCACCCGCTCTCCCTCATTACCCAGCCGCAACGCCGCAATATATCCACCCGGCCCCGATCCAATCACCACTGCTTTATACTTCTGTGCCATCTGAAAAAAATACCTCTTTCTGCTTCAAAATCAACTAAGGATTTACAATTACCACACAATTTGGCCAGTATATCCCCCAACCACCACAATATCAACCAGAATTCCCCAACACCAATTCAGCCTCGCGTGGAAACGCGGGGTTTCAGTTTTTGCTGCCGACCGCGTTTTGCTTTTTGCCGCATAAAAAACAAAAACGGCAGGGACCACCTCCTAATCCCTGCCGTCATAATCATCTTCTATTTATTTTTTGTCATTCCCACGAAAGCGGGAATCCAGCAATTTTCATTGGTTCCAGGTCAAGCCATACTAACTCTAACCGGTCAGCGACAACAGGATTTCGGACTTTTCCGCTTCCTCGTTCACCACGCTCATCAGATCGGCAATCTTTTCCGGCGTCAAATTCAATTCCTCACGCACCCGATGATCGTAGGTTGCCGACGGGTTACCACTGTCACCCAACCCCTGGTTATGACAGATATAGTCCGCCATATGCACCAGCTTAACCAGCCCGCGAAGCTTTTCCTCCGGGCATTCCAGCGGATCATGATGCCACCTTATTACCGCTTGAATCGATTTGTCGATGCCCCACTTCTGGGCCAACCACGCCCCCGCCTCGTCATGCCCCATCCCCACAAATCGGCTCTCTTCCTTGATTGCCGGAATATCTTCGCGTATCGCGTTTTCTATCGCTTTATGAAATTCCGGGTTAGCGTAACACTCAAACAGAATCTTACCCATGTCATGCACGATCCCCGCCAGGTGCACCATATCACGGGTCAAATGTTGGTTTACGTTATTCACGCAGTAATCATGCAGCACCGATGACACTATCCCCACGCACACCGAATGCTTCCAGAATTCCCGCCGGTCGAAAACCGGACTCGTCGCTTGGCCAAAAGCACCAAACACGCTCGTGCTCAGCGCGATATTCACCACCGACAAAAATCCCATCCGCGCAATTGCCGGTTGCAACTCGGTGATCTCCGAACCGTGCATTGGTGCGTAAAACACCGAATT
>DAOWAK010000293.1 GCA_030634605.1 Sedimentisphaerales bacterium | reverse complement strand
GATTACGAGCCATGTCTTTATCTTTATCAGCAGCGGATGGGAGATCACGTTCAATGCGGATTGGTCGCCGGCGCCAGTGTTGCTGAGTATCAGAACAACCTGATAAAAGAGCATGAACTCACCCGGCCGGAGAAGGAAAATGATCGGGCCTGTCATGTTGAAAAACTGGGTGCCAACACCGGGCCGGTTTTTCTGACCTACAAAGCCACAGACAAAATTGATGCCTTGGTGGACGAATTCCGCAAGAATAAGCCTGTTTACGATTTCACCAGTGACGACGGCATCGGCCACACCCTGTGGCTGATTAGTTCGCAGCAGGTTGGTTCCTTTGTCGATGCCTTTGCCGAAGTTACCTGCATGTATGTCGCCGACGGCCACCATCGCTCAGCTGCTGCCTGTCGGGTTTGCGAAACCAGAAAAGCAGCCAATCCGAATCACACCGGTCAGGAGCCTTATAATTATTTCCTGACGGTGATTTTCCCGCACAACCAGATGAAAATCCTGGACTACAATCGCGTGGTTCTGGATTTGGACGGCCTTGGTTCGGATGAATTTATCGAAAAAATTTCAGCTAATTTTCAGGTTGAACTTTCCCAGACACCAAGCCCGGACAAAAAAGGCACCTTTGGAATGTTCCTGGATAACCAATGGTATCGTCTCACCGCCAAGCCGGGTACTTATCCTGAAAATGATCCGGTTAAAGGGCTTGATGTTTCGATACTGCAGGACAATCTGCTGAGCCCGGTCCTGGCCATTGATGACCCCCGAACCAGTACCCGGATAGATTTCATCGGCGGGATTCGTGGTACCGCCGAGCTGGAAAAACGCTGCAATAATGACGCGGCCGTGGCCTTTTCGATGTTCCCTACCGGCATCCAGGAACTCATGGCTATCGCGGACGCCGGCCAGGTCATGCCCCCCAAGAGCACCTGGTTTGAGCCCAAGCTACGCAGCGGACTGATTGTCAAAATGCTGGATGAATAAGCTTATCAATTTTTCAATTGCATGTGATAAGATACAAGGAGAGATAAAATGCTGATACTGATTTCCGACGCTTTCGGAGCCGATCTGCCGGAAAAACTGGCCCGTTTTGGCGAAGTTACCACCGACAAGGACCGTCAGTCCGAGGCCGACGTGGTGCTGATTCGCAGCAAAACCAAATGTACCCGCGAATACATCGATCAGGCCCCGAATCTCAAACTCATTATCCGCGGCGGCGTCGGCCTCGATAATGTCGATCTCGACTATGCCAAGTCCAAGGGCATTGTCGTCAAGAACACCCCCAAAGCCTCCTCGATTGCGGTTGCCGAGCTGGCGTTCGCACTGATGCTGGCGATTCCCAATCATCTGGTCGAAGGCCACAACAGCATGCGCCAGGGCAAGTGGATTAAAAAACAACTCAAACGCACCGAACTGTTCGGCAAAACCCTGGGCCTCATCGGTGTCGGGCTCATTGGCACAGAAGTTGCCAAACGCGCCCAGGCCTTCGGCATGAAAGTGATTGCTTTTGACAAATACATCGACTCTCATCCGATTGCCGAGTTGAAAGGTTCACTCGACGAACTGCTCGCCGAGGCTGATTACATTTCATTGCACACTCCGCTTACCGACGAAACCCGCGGCATGATCGACAAAGCCGCCCTCGAAAAAATGAAAGACACCGCTTTCATCGTCAACACAGGCCGTGGCAAATGCGTCGTCGAAGAAGACATCGCTCAGGCCCTCAAGGATAACCAACTGGCCGGCTATGCTACCGACGTCTGGTATTCCGACCCCCCGGAAAATTCCCCAATAATTGACGCTCCCAACGTGGTTATGTTGCCGCACCTGGGCGCTTCCAGTAAGGAAAACCTCCAGCGTATCGGTGTCATTGTCGTTGAGGAAATCGAAGCGTTTCTTGAAAAATAATAATAATCAGACAGAATTGAGGCTTGGTTGAAACCAGATTGTTCATCAAGCTGATCCAAAGCAAAATATTGAAGGAGTTAATCATGCCCCGCATTCACAATTTTTACGCCGGTCCTGCCGCACTGCCGTTGGAAGCTCTCGAAGCTGCTCGCGATGAAATGCTCGATTTTCAGGGTAGTGGCGTCAGCGTCATGGAGACCTCGCACCGATCCAAAGAATACGACGCCGTCCACAACGAGGCTGCTCAGTTGTTCAGCGAACTGCTGGGTCTGGGCGACAATTTCAAAGTGCTTTTTCTCCAGGGCGGAGCAAGTCTGCAATTCGCTATGATACCCATGAACCTGCTCAGCCCAGACCAGAGCGCCGATTACATTCTCACCGGTGCCTGGAGCAAAAAAGCCATCAAGGAAGCCAAACTTTTCGGCACCGCCAAAATAGCCGGCACCACCGAAGCGGACGGCGTTTTCAACTCGATTCCTACCGCCGATCAGCTCGATCTCGATCCCAACGCTCAATATTGCCACCTCACCTCCAACAACACGATTTTCGGCACCCGGTGGCAAACTTTTC